>CAMIVF010000064.1 GCA_946401715.1 uncultured Clostridia bacterium
CGCGTCTTCTGTCCGCCGGACAGCGTGTCCACCGGTTTATCAAATTCATCGTCGGTAAAACCGAGACCGCGCAGGATACCGCTGATCTCGCTCTTCCAGGCGTAGCCGCCCATCTGTTCAAAATGTGTCTGTGTCTGGTGATAGCGCTCCATCAGCTCATTCAGCTTTGCGCCCTGCGTGTGGTCCATTTCTTCTTCCATGGACCGCAGGCTGCTTTCCATGTCGATCACAGGACGCATCACTTCGCACACTTCCTTATAGATAGTCCTTCCAGAGGAGAGCATATTCATCTGAGCGAGATATCCGACGGACGTGCCCTTTGCAAATGTCACCTCTCCCTCATCTGACTTCTCCAGTCCCATGATGATGCGCAGAAGCGTCGTCTTGCCGGCTCCATTGATTCCGACAAGCGCTGTTTTCTCATGTTCCTGGATATGAAAAGATGCATTCTTCAGGATGACATCGGTTCCGAAGGATTTGCATATGTTGTGACAGGCGAGAATCATACTGCCTCCCTTAGCAAAACGATGATGCCAGGATCGGGGCGCTTCTTCGAGGCGCCGGCGCTTCCGGCATCAGGGCTTTTGACCCTTTCCTCATAATACTTGAATGCCATTGCAAAAATCAAGCCTTCCCGAATATTGTGCCTGAAAGAAAGGAAGTACACAATACATTGACAAGTATATTGTTAAAAAGTAGAATAACTATGTTTCATTGATGCAGGATTGATAAAGGAGTATCTCCATCATGTACAACAAAGGGATCTCAAAAGCTGTGATCAACCGCCTTCCCCGTTACCATCGCTATCTTGGCATGCTGATGGACAAGGGGGTGGTCCGGATCTCGTCAGCTGGGCTGAGCAGGCAGATGAATGTCACGGCATCGCAGATTCGTCAGGATCTGAATCTGTTCGGCGGATTCGGACAGCAGGGCTACGGCTATAATGTTGCGCATCTCTATGATGAGATCGGGAAGATCCTCGGCCTCGACCGGGAATATCATCTGATTGTCATCGGTGCGGGAAGGCTGGCCCAGGCGGTAGGAAGCTACGTCGGATTTCAGAAACGCGGCTTCAAGGTGGAAGCCTTTTTTGACAGAGATCCCCGGAAGCACAGGAACGATTTTGACGACAGTGTCAAGGTATATCCGCTTGACAGCCTTGCCGATTATCTGCAGAATCACAAGACGGATATTGCTGTAATCGCGGTCCCGTCGGAAGCGGCCAAGCAGCTGATCCCGATTCTGGACAAAGGAGGCGTGAAGGGAATCTGGAATTTTGCCCGTACGGATCTGCAGGTGCCGGATTATATGACCGTCCAGAGTGTCTACCTGTCGGAAAGCCTGATGCAGCTGTCTTATAAGATCAATCATTGAAGGAAACCGGTTATGGGACAAAGCAGAATTTGCGCAAGAATCGATCTGGATGCGGTGGAAGCAAACTTCCGCAGCATGCGCTCAAAGATCAGAGAAGAAACCCGTATGATCGCGGTGATCAAAACCGACGCATACGGACACGGGGCTGTCAGGATTGCACATCTGACGGAAGGATATGACTATCTGTGGGGCTTTGCGGTCGCCACAGCGGAAGAGGCGATGCAGCTTCGCCAGGCCGGCATCAAAAAGCCGATCCTGATCCTCGGCCTCGTTTTTCCGGAAGACTATGATATCATCGTCCGGCATGACATCAGGCCTGCTGTTTTCAAGTATTCCATGGCTTTGGAGCTGAACGAAACAGCGAAAAGGGCCGGAAAGAAGGCGCCGGTTCATTTCGCGGTGGATACCGGAATGACGAGAATCGGATTTCCCGCCACCCGGAAGGGTGCCGAGGAAGCAGCCAGATGTGCCGCCCTGGATTGTCTGACGATCGAAGGAACGTTTACCCATTTCGCCAAAGCGGATGAGGAAGATAAGACGTTTTCCCGGCATCAGTTTGAGCGGTTCTGCAGGTTCGAGCACATGGTGAGGCAGTTGGGCGTTGATCCGGGTATGCGCCATGTGTGCAACAGTGCCGGGACCATGGAGCTGACCCAGTATCAGCTGGATGCGGTCCGCGCCGGCATCACCATCTACGGAATCTATCCGTCCCGGGAAGTCGACCGGGATGCGATGAAGCTGGATCGCGTTATGTCGCTGATCAGCCATATCGCATACATCCAGGAAGTTCCTGCAGGCTGTTCCATCAGCTATGGCGGAACCTTTGTCACGAAAAGACCCAGCAGAATCGCGACCATTCCGGCCGGCTACGGAGACGGATATCCGAGGCTTCTGTCCAATCAGGGCCGCGTCCTGATCCGGGGCAAGAGCGCGCCGATCGTCGGAAGGGTCTGTATGGACCAGTTCATGGTGGATGTGACGGACATTGATGCACAGGAGTTTGACCAGGTGGTTCTGCTGGGGAGGGACTCAGGCGAGGAGATCACGCCGGAAGAGCTGGGAGAGATCAGCGGCAGATTCCCCTATGAACTCACCTGTGATATCAATGCCAGGGTGCCGCGTGTATATGTCGGCGGCAGGCTGAGTTGACGCATGCCAGATGGGAGGGTATTATCATACAGAGGTTTCCGGCGTGGCTGAAGATGCGGTGCAGCATTGCCGATGGTGATACTGATGGGGGGAGAGTATGAACCCGCTTTTGTGTTTTGCGATTCTGGTTCCGCTCATTCTGATCGATGCGGTACAGATGGCTTACTATACAGCCATCACCGGGATATCGGAAAAGGATCTGATTCCGGACGAAGAGGGAAATACGAAGATTCGCGAGCCTTCCCTGTCCAGGGTAAAAAAAGCCAGAAACAATTCCCTGTCACTGTTCCGTTCGGTTGTGTTCTGGCAGATCCAGTCTGCCGCGGAAGGTGCCGTGGCTTTTTGGATGATTCTGCCGCATAACCGATTTCTGGCCGCGTTTGTTCTCACAGCAATCGTTTACCTGTTCGGTGTTTCCCTGCCGAATCTGATCGCAAGACTGTATCAGGTACAGACGGCTGCCGTACTGAGCGGTCCTTCCAGGGTTTTTACAGCGATCTCGCTGCCTTTTACCGTTCCGATTTCCTGGCTGGCCGGACTGCCTGTGAGACTTGCAGGCATCGATCCGAAAAGGCTTGATGACGAGGTGACGGAGGACGAGATCCTCTCCATGGTCAACGAAGGCCATGAGCAGGGCGCGATTGACACAGATGAAGCGCAGATGATCACGAACATCTTCGAGCTGGATGACAAGCATGCGGATGACATCATGACGCACAGAGGGGACATTCTCAGCCTGGAAGCGTCCACAACGCTCGATGAAGCGATCCGGTTCATGGTACAGGCGCCGAATTCCCGTTTTCCTGTCTATGAGGAAAACATTGACAATATTACGGGTTCCCTGTACCTCAAGGATGCCATGCTCTTTCATCTGAAAGACCAGTATCAGGACCAAAGCATCGGGCAGATTCCGCATCTGCTCAGAGAAGTTCAGTTTATTCCTGAGACGACGAATGTGGATGACCTGCTGTGGCAGATGCAGGAGAGCAGGAAACAGATGGCCATCGTCGTCAATGAATACGGTGAGACCAGCGGACTGGTTACCATGGAGGATATCCTGGAAGAAATCGTAGGCAATATCCTCGATGAGTATGACAGCGAGGAGAAGCTGATCGCCAGATCGCGTGACGGACATCTGCGCATGAACGGCAAAGCGCTGCTGGATGATGTGTGGAAGACGCTCGGAACCTCGGTAGACCAGGACGACTATGTTACGCTGAGCGGATATCTGACGCCGAAGCTCGGGCATATTCCGACGGACGAGGACAGAGGCTCTGTGATTGAGGACAGGGCGATTGGCTGGCGGTTCCGGATCCTGAGCATCAACGGCACGATGATCGGCTGGACGGATGTCACCAGGCTTTTGCCGGAAGAAAAAGAGAAAGAACAGAAAAAGCCGGCTTTGCCAGAGTCAGAGAAAGATCCGGCCCGGATCCAGGCTCATTTCGGCAGTAAATAACTGAGATCAGATAGAATCGAACGTTTATTGAGGAGGAGAATCATTATGTCAGGACATTCCAAATTTGCCAACATCAAGCATAAGAAAGAGCGCAATGACGCTGCCAAGGGCAAGATTTTCACAATCATCGGCAGAGAGATTGCCATCGCTGTCAAGGAAGGCGGAGCGGATCCGAATAATAACTCCAAGCTTCGCGATGTCATAGCGAAGGCAAAGGCATCGAACATGCCCAATGATACGATCGAGCGTGGAATCAAGAAGGCAGCCGGCAATCAGGATTCTGTCAACTATGAGCAGGTAACCTATGAAGGCTACGGCCCGAACGGCATCGCGATCATTGTGGATGCGCTGACGGACAACAGAAACCGTACGTCCGCGGACGTCCGTGCCGCCTTTTCCAAAGGACAGGGCAACGTCGGAACGCCTGGCTGTGTTTCCTTTATGTTTGACAAGAAAGGACAGATCATCATCGACAAGGAAGAATGTGACATGGATCCGGACGATCTGATGATGGAAGCGCTCGACGCAGGCGCAGATGATTTCCAGGATGAAGAGGATTCTTACGTCATCATGACGGATCCGGATGCGTTCTCCGAGGTGCGCGAAGCGCTTGAGGCCAAGAATATCCCGATGGCTTCCGCTGAAGTCACGATGATCCCGCAGACCTATGTGGCACTTACGGATGAGACTGCCCTGAAGAATCTGAACAGAATCCTTGATCTGCTGGATGAAAGTGACGATGTGCAGGCAGTTTATACCAACCTGGAGGAGGAGTAACCTGATATGACGGATTATCAGATTGCGATCGATGGGATGGCTTCTGTTCTGAAGGACCCTGAACTTCTGATCAAAAGCTTCAAAAGAGGGGAATACCCGAACGGCTTCCAGACATTCTATCTGGGAATGGTTCCGACCATGGACGCGATTGAACGCCTCTTTCTGTCGGTCGGGGAACCGGAGACCATGCTTGCTAACATGGCGCAGACCTTCGTCGATCAGTCGAAGACGCTGTATGAGGGGACACCGCGGCGCAGGAGAGAGGTTCTGTTCATCAATATGTCCCTCGCGGTAGCCGGGTATCTGTTTCCGGCCATCCTGCAGTACAAGGGAGAATCTTCCCAGGCACTGATCGGGCAGATCCAGAAGAAGTGGAAGGAAGCATTTCCGAAGTCAGACATCAAGGCCTCCGATTATGAAGATATCGAGAAGGGCTTTCACCGGAAATGGTGCTACATTACCACTGCTGCATGCCAGTACCGAGGGATGGACGATAACTGCAGTGAACTGAATCTTCTGCGCACCTACCGTGACACCTATATGGCTTCCAAGTCCGGCGGTGACAGGCTGATCCAGGAATATTATGATATTGCGCCCTCCATTGTGAAGCATATCAACCAGCGCCCGGATGCCCGGCAGATCTACGACAGGATCTGGAGAGATTACATCGATCCGTGCATCGGGATGATCCGGAAGGGACAGATGGAAGAGTGCCTGGATCTCTATTCGCAGATGGTGCTGGAGATGAAGGAGCAGTTTTTTCATTTGTATCCGCATGTAAAGAATAAACGTAACGTATAAAGGAGACGACATGTCTGTTCTTCAGGCGATCTTTCTTGGAATTGTACAGGGGCTGACCGAGTTTCTTCCGGTCTCAAGCTCCGGACATCTGGCAATATTCCAGAATATTTTTCACATTGACACGGGCGGGAGCATTGCCTTCGACGTCATGCTGCATGTAGGAACGCTGTTTGTAGTGTTCCTGGTGTACTGGAAGGATATCTGCAAGCTTGTGGCTGAGTTCTTCCGGATGGTGTATGACTGTTTCTTCAATCTGAAGCTGCGCGTGACGCGGAACAATACAGAACAGCCCCGGAAATACCGCAGAATTATCCGCACCAACTATCGTAAGTTCGTCGCTCTGGTCATCGTATCTACCATACCGACCGGACTGATCGGGTACTTTGGAAGAAAGCTGATTGAAGACGCGTCTGCAACGCTGATTGTGCCCGGGATCTGTCTTCTGATTACCGGAGTCATTCTTTATCTTTCTGATAAGGTCGAAAACTGCTGGAAGATTCCCAAGGACGTCTCCTGGGGAGAGGGTGTCCTGATCGGAATCGCGCAGGGATTCGCAACGCTTCCCGGCATCTCACGCTCCGGAACGACGATCTCGGCCTGCACATTCTGCGGGTTTGAGAGAAAGTTTGCCATAAAGTATTCTTTTATACTATCGATACCTGCAATTCTCGGAGCCGCGGTCCTGGAACTGAAGGACGTTGTAAGTGAAAGCATGAGTCCTTCCCTGCTCGGAACCTATGCCTGCGGCATGATCGCCGCTGCCATATTCGGATACATTTCCATCCGGATCGTCGGACAGATGGTTATGAGCAGAAAGATGAAAGTATTCGCTTTCTACTGCTTCGCGGCGGGCTGCTTCGCCATTGCGGGACAGTTTATATTTATGAAGTAAAACATACAGGGGATAAGGGGTAATATGGCAACGAAGACAAAAAAAGCCGCCGGAGCGCGGAAAAGCTCCGGTACACGTAATCATTCCGGAAGCAGAAAAGCTTCCGCCGCCAGATCAACCAGTGTGAAAAAGAACTCTTCTGCGGCGCGGAAGAGTTCTTCTTACCGAAGTGCTGAACCGGTCATGAACACAGAGATCCTTTGCTGGTGCCTTCTGGGCGCCTCTGTTCTGATGTTTATCTGCGTCATCGGCTTCGGTGGAGGAATCGGGAATTCCTTCGGTGATCTTCTCTTCGGAATCATGGGGACCAATGCGTACGTGTTTCCGCTTCTTGTTTTTTTCCTTACGCTGTACCTGATGGTGACACATGGAGAGAAAACGGCAAAGATCCGTGCCATCTCCTGTATCGTCCTGTTTTGCGTATTCTGCGGCGTCTGGCAGCTGATCAGTTTTTCCGATATGGCCGGAACATCCATCTCTGATTATTTCGAAGTCGGACAGCAATATCATACCGGAGGCGGTGCGATCGGCGGCGCTTTGATCCTGTTTTTCCGTCCGACCGTCGGTCTTGTCGGTACATGGGCCGTGTTCCTGATCGCGATTTTCCTGTTCGGTGCCCTGATCACGCAGAAGAAGCTGTTTGTCAGTGCAGGCAAAATGGGTGCGGAGGCTTTCGAAGAGCACAGGGTCCGCAATGAAGAGCTGCGCATGGAGCGTGAAATGCGCCGCCGGGAAGAGCGGGAGATGAGAAGAAGAGAACAGGAAGCAAGGCGCGAGATGAGGGAGCGGGAAGCAATGCTCTCCGGCAGTGCTTATGAGGCTTCTCCTGTCTTTTATTCTGTCCTGGGCGAAGAAAGCGGTGAGACACAGACGAAGAAAGTGAGAAAACCACGCAGGAAGATCTCCACGGATCTGTTCGGCGATACCAGAATGCCAAGAAAGAAGCAGGAACCGCTTCCGGATCTGACCCCGGACCAGGTTGTCTTTACCACAGCCCGGAAGGATGATGCTGCTCCGGACGGTGTTGTAACGCTAAATGCCTCAGAAAAAGGCCCCGCGGCAGCTGCCGCTGTGACAAAGCAGCCGTCAGGCAGCGGCCCGCTGTTTGTACGCATGGAAAATCCGGTCCGTCCGGAGGATCTGCGTGATGAGCCGTCTGTTGAAGAGACTGCACCCTATGGGAAGGAGCAGCCGCAGGTGGAATATGTTCCAACCTTCACGATCCACCGTGCAGGAAGTACGGTCAGGGAAGCGGATGCGCCTGCTGCGGCCGCAAGCGGTAAGAAAGCCGGAAAGAACACCATAAAGACGCTCGAAGCACCTTCTGCCCCGGCAGTCGATTCATTCCCGGCGGATGAGGGCGAGGCGGACGAAAACCAGATGATTGACGCCTCTGAACAGGCGGCCGTCACGGAAGAAGACATCAAAAACGCCGGTGTCTCCGCGTCCAGAAAGAAAGCAGAAAAGGAAGCGGAAAAGGAACACATGACGAAGGAGGAAACCCAGAAGGAGGTGGAATCCGTCGCGAAGCAGATCGAAGAGCAGGAAGAGGAAGAGATCCCGTATGTATTCCCGTCGATCGACCTGCTGGAGAGACCGAAAGCGTCAGACTCCGCGGCCGAAGACGATGAGGTGCGCGAGACAGCACGCAAGCTGGAGCAGGTCCTTGCCACGTTTGGGGTCAATGCGCGGATCACGGATGTCAGCTGCGGCCCAAGTGTGACCAGATATGAGTTTCTTCCCGAACTGGGAACAAAGGTCAGTAAAATCACGAATCTTGCGGATGATCTGAAGCTGAACCTTGCAGCGGCGGATATCAGGATTGAAGCCCCGATTCCAGGCAAGGCAGCTGTCGGCATCGAGATTCCCAACAAGAAGACTTCCATGGTCTATCTGAGTGAATTGATTGATTCAGAGGAATTCAGGAAGAATCATTCCAGGAAGCTGAGCTATGTGGTCGGAAAGGACATCTCGGGACGGATCATCGTTTCGGACATCGCCAAGATGCCGCATCTTCTGATCGCAGGCGCGACCGGTTCCGGCAAGTCGGTGTTTATCAACACACTGATCATGTCCATTATCTACAATGCGGATCCGTCTGAGGTCAAGATGATCATGATCGACCCCAAGGTTGTGGAACTGTCTGTATACAATGGCATTCCGCATCTGTTTATCCCGGTTGTCACGGATCCGAAGAAGGCTGCCGGCGCGCTGAACTGGGGCGTGGCAGAGATGACCAGACGGTATCAGGCGTTTGCCGAGGTCGGGGTCAGGAACCTTGCCGGCTACAATGCGAAGGTGGATACGCTGATCAAGGGAGGCGTTCCGGACGCACCGAAGAAGATGCCGCAGATCGTCATCATCGTGGATGAGCTGGCAGACCTGATGATGGTATCGGGCAATGAAGTGGAAGACGCGATCTGCCGTCTGGCACAGCTGGCCAGAGCCTGCGGCATCCACCTGGTCATCGCGACGCAGAGACCTTCCGTTGATGTCATCACCGGTCTGATCAAGGCAAACATTCCTTCCCGCATTGCCTTTGCGGTATCGTCAGGAACGGATTCCCGCACCATCCTGGACATGGTAGGGGCAGAGAAACTACTCGGCAACGGCGACATGCTGTTCTCGCCGCAGACCTACAAGAAACCGGTCCGCGTGCAGGGCGCATTTGTCTCTGACGAAGAGATCCAGAATGTCGTGGATGCGATCCGGAAAGAAGAAACCCCGCAGGGACAGGAGCTGATGAAGAAGCGCATGCAGGAGATTCAGGCTTCCTCGCAGACATCGTCTGCCGGCGGCGGAGATACGGATGAACTGTTTGCCGATGCAGGCAGGTTTATTATCCAGAAGGATAAGGCTTCCATCGGCATGCTGCAAAGATGGTTTAAAATCGGGTTCAACAGAGCCGCAAGAATCATGGACCAGCTCTCGGATGCAGGAGTGGTCGGACCGGATGAAGGAACCAAGCCGAGGAAAGTTCTGATGAGCGAGGAACAATTCGAAAACTACCTTGAACAGAATGGTTGATGATTCTATAATCTTTCTGAATCAATTTGGAAACCTGGACGGAGGTATACTATGTACAAAATTTTAGAAGCCCGAAACCTCGCCGGCCCGAACTATGAGATGATCGTGGAAGCTCCCCGCGTCGCGGCCCGCTGTCTTCCGGGACAGTTTGTCATAGTGAAGATCGACGAAAAGGCGGAGCGTATTCCGTTGACCATAACTGATTATGACCGTGAGAAGGGAACGATCGAGATTGTCTTCCAGCCGATCGGCGTCAGCACCAACAAATATAAGGAACTCAAAGCAGGAGATTCCTTCATGGATTTTGTCGGACCGCTCGGTAAGCCGTCTGACCTGTGCCTGTCCGAGGAACCGGAAGCGATCGAGGCGCTGAAGAAAAAGAAGATTGTCTTCGTCGCGGGAGGCGTCGGCGCTGCGCCGATCTATCCGCAGGCGAAGTGGCTGTATGAGCATGGGATCAAGAGCGACGTCATCATTGGCGCCCGCAATCAGGAGCTTGTGCTTCTGGAAGAGCGTATGAGCCAGGTCGCGAATGTATATGTCACGACAGACGACGGTTCCTACGGCAGAAGCGGCATGGTCACCAAGTGTCTGGAAGACCTGATTGCAGAAGGCCACTCCTATGATCACTGTGTCTGCATCGGACCGATGATCATGATGAAGTTCCTCTGCCTGACCACGAAGAAATATGGCATCCATACCATCGTGTCCATGAATCCGATCATGGTGGACGGAACCGGCATGTGCGGCGCCTGCCGCCTGATGGTGGACGGCGAAGTGAAGTTCGCCTGTGTGGATGGCCCGGAATTTGACGGACATCTGGTCGATTTTGACCTTGCGATGAAGCGGCTGTCTCTCTATAAGACCCATGAGGGAGAAGCGTTTCTGAAGTGGAAAGAAGGAAAGACCCATCATGGTGGATGC
>CAMIVF010000065.1 GCA_946401715.1 uncultured Clostridia bacterium
GCAGTCCACGCTGCGGATCAGGCCGGTGGTGTTGCAGGAGGTCAGCTTCAGGTAATTCTGGCCGACACCCTTCTCGTAGTTGGCATAGCCATGGAAGAAGACATCAGCAACCGAGTTCTTCTCACCGCCCTGGAAGATGGCCTTCACGCCATACTTGTCATAATAGTTCTCTTTGTTCTTCGCGCCGACGCCGCCCGGTGCGGAATCCAGCATGATATCGACCTTCTGGCAAAGATCCGCGAAGCTTCCCTCTACCGGGATATCCTTTGCCGCGAACGCTGCTTCGTCCGCGCCGTCAACCAGATACAGATTGTACTTCACACCATTGGCGCCGATCATGTCTCTCTCTCTGAGCGCCTGAAGGGAAAGGGTCGGGGCCAGATCAGCAATTCCAACCAGTTCCATGTCTCCCTGCATGGCAACGCCATCAGCCAGACGCTGTCCGATCGTTCCGTAGCCTGCTACACCAACTTTGATTTTTGCCATGATTTCCTCCTTTTTGCCCTCCACGGGCAGCTGAAATAATATGATAAAACCAGATGTTATATATGAATCTGTTTTTTACTGTGAAACGGTTCCTCACTCAAACTTCGCATCGTGCATCCAGACATAGCGCTCGTCTTCACAGCGGTCTGTCTGCAGCCACGGATTGCCGTCCAGATGGCGGATCATCCAGCAGGTGTACATCTGGAAGCCCGGTGCCACAGACTGCGGGTGCAGCTCTCCGCCCGGAATCGCCGAGAAACTGCCGTCCGTGCTCTTGAAAACCTGATCGCCGACAAAGCTGGCGCCGAATCCTTCCGGACGGTCGAACATAAAGTAGTATGTCTCCGGCTGCGGATGCCTGTGCGGAAGATAGCCCGACCAGTTGCCGCGGTCGTTCAGCACCTCTCCCAGGACCATGTTGGACGCAGGCTGTATGTCATGATCAAAGATCGTATTGACTCTTCTCTTCGCGACATTGCCGAACTTGCCGACACTTGAGTAGCCCCAGGGAGCATCCTTCGGCTCATAGAGTCTTGCAGCGAACGCCTTGTCATTGTGCGTGCACTGCACCAGAATCTCACTGTCCGCAGCTGCCTCCACCGTCACCTCTGTCCCGGAGGAAACATGCAGGGCATACGGTCCTTCTGTCCATACGTCCTTTCTGGATACCGTCTCACTCTTTCCTTCCCAGGAGAAAGTGATCTTTCCGGAGAGCAGAAGAACTGCCGTCTCTTCCCCTTCCCTCAGGAAGGTCCGCTTCTGGCCGCTCTTCATCCGGTACACGCGGATGTCCATCAGCATATCCCTGTATTCATTGTCATAGGTGGTCAGAATCTTTTCTCCGTTCTCGTCAAATGTGGGATAACCGAATACTTTTTTCTCCATGCTTTTTCCGTTCTCCTTAGTCAAAACCTTTTTCACATCTGAATCAGTCAGCCAGGCCGATGATCAGTACTTTCTTGCCTGCTCTCTGTATTCCATAACTTCCGCCGCAGCAGCGCGGACGCTTTCTTTCTCGGAAGTGGCGGCGATTCCCACATTCCACCAGGCTCCGTAACCGTCGGTCATGGTCTTCGGAAGCACCTTCAGGTCAAACAGGCAGGCGACTGTCTGCTTTTTGGAATCCTTCAGCGCTTCAGCAAGCTCTTCCACGGACCGGCAGGTATAGGACTTCATGCCGTAGGCTTCGCCGATCTTCGCGTAATCCATCGGGATCAGGTCTCCGCAGGGCTTCTTTCCGTCCGTATAGCGGAACTCTGTCGCCAGGGAGCCGATGCCGTGGGTCATCTCCAGATTGTTGATGCAGCCGAATCCGCAGTTGTCAAAGACAAGGATGTTCGTCTTGACCTTCTCCTGCATGATGGTTCCCAGCTCACTGCTGAGCATCTGGAAGCCGGCATCTCCTACTACCGTATATTCTTCCACTTCCGGCTGGGCCATCTTCACGCCCATCGAAGCACCGATCTCATATCCCATGCATGAGTAGCCATACTCGACGTGGTATCCACCGCGCTTATCCGTTTTCCAGACACGCTGAAGATCACTGGGAAGGGAGCCTCCCGCACATACCACATTGTCGTCCGGTCCCATCACCGCGCGCAGTGTCGCAAGCGCAGCCGTCTGGGTCAGGGACGTCCCGTACAGTTTCACGAATTCCGGAATGGTGCGCTCATCTCTCGCCTTGATGATCGGCTCGAAGTCAGGTCCCTCGCAGACGATTCCGCCAAGACGCTCCAACTCCTCGTCCCATTCCTTCTTCGCATCTTCAATCTCTGTCGTATATCCGGAATGATATCCTGCTTCCCTGAGAAGCACGCTCAATGCCTTGACCGTCTCCCTTGCATCGCCGACCGCCTTGACCGCGTCGAACTTATACGCATGGAAGCGGCTGATATTGATGGCCGCGAAGCGGACTTCTTCATTGCGGAACAGCCACTTGGAGCTGGTGGTGAAGTCCGTCATGCGGGTGCCGATTCCGATGACACAGTCTGCTTCTTTCGCAATTTTGTTGGAAGCGGAAGTACCGGTAACGCCGATGCCGCCCAGGCAATACGGATGGCTGGACTTCAGCGCACTCTTTCCGCCCTGTGACTCGCCGAAGGGAAGGCCGAACTCTTCACAGAACTTCTCGACCTCTTCCCCGGCCTCTGAATAACGCACACCGCCGCCGATGATAACGATCGGTTTTTTCGAGGCTTTGATCACTTCCGCGACATCCTCAAGTTCTTCCTGAACCGCCACCGGTCTGGTGATGCGGTGGACACGCTTTACAAAGAAGCTCTCCGGATAATCATAAGCTTCCCCTTCGACATCCTGCGGAAGAGCGATGGCTACGGCACCAGTCTCAGCCGGATCGGTCAGCACGCGCATCGCATTGATCAGCGCGCTCATCAGCTGTTCCGGTCTCTGAATCCTGTCCCAGTACTTGCAAACCGGCTTAAATGCGTCATTCGTCGTGACTGCAAGAGAATTGCTCTGTTCAATCTGCTGCAGCACCGGATCCGGCTGTCTGGACGCGTAGGTGTCTGACGGAAATACCAGCAACGGAATGTTGTTGACCGTCGCGGTTCCGCACGCGGTTACCATATTGGCCGCGCCGGGGCCGATGGAAGACGCGCAGGGAATAATCTTCTTCCGGTCATGCTGTTTCGCGTAGGCAATCGCACAGTGGCACATGCCCTGCTCATTTCTGCCCTGCATGACCTTGATGCTTCCGGGGTTTGTATCAAGGGCTTCTCCGAGTCCCACCGCGATTCCGTGGCCGAACAGCGTGAAGAACGCCTCAACAAACTTTGTCTCTTCTCCATCTCTCGACACATACTGCTGATCCAGGAATTTCACGATCGCCTGTGCCGTTGTCAGTCTGACTGTTTTGCTCATCAGCCGTCTCCTTTCGTTTTCTTTCCGGACACTGCCAGGCTTCAGGCAGCTTCTCTCCGGCTTTTTCCTGTCCTCTGTTCTGCGGTCTTGCGTGCAGTTTAAAAATGCACGCAGTGCCGCGTCTTTTCTCACTGATCATCAGTTTAGGGGATTATTTCCCTCCTGTCCATTGACGGAACCTCCAATAAATTGCGTTCAGAATTGTGCATGTTGTATGTTTTGCGTTCATTGAAATCATCATGAACGCCAACGCGTGCTTTTTGGAGGCCAGGATATGTGCCCGGCCCCGCTCAGAGGCGGGAAACATGGATCATGATCAGCCTTTCCTCAGAGGTTATATTTCGTCCGGATGCTGATCTCTGTGTGCTCTTCCTGCGATTCCGGAAGAATTCCCTTCCCGATCGCATTTGCCAGAATATGCAGCGGCCGGTACCCCTGCTCATATCCGGTCTGGTCAATCAGAAAGTCCGCCAGATTGTCTCTGAGCAGCTTTTCATTCTTCGGTGTCTGATCGTAGATCACAACAGCTGGGCGCTTTTCCGGACGCAGAGAAGAAAACGCGTCCCGGATGCCTGTCTGCCCGCTGGACACCACAAAGATCCCGTTGATACCGGGTATGCTCTGCATGGAATCTTCAATGATCCGCTGCACTTCACGCGCGCTGTCGAAAGAGCTTTGCACGGCTACAACAGAAAGGTCCGGGAAAGAATCTTTGATCTCTTTCGTAAACCCATCCACCCGCGCATTGATCAACTGATTGCCGAAGCTGCCCGTAATGACCAGGATTCTGCCTGCCCCGCCGGTCAGTATACTCATCAGGCCCGCAGCCGCCCGGCCGCTCTGATAATTGTCCATCCCGACATAACTCAGTCTGGGAATTCCGGACAGTTTTGAATTGAACATGACCAGGGGAAGCCCTTTCTCCGAAAGCGCGTAAAGCTTCTTGCGGATCGCACCGGTGTCAATGGGCATGACCGCCAGTCCGTCCACGCCCATCTGCTCCAGTTCCTCCAGATACGCAAGCTGCTCCTGTCCACTGACAGCCTCGCTTTCCTTCAGAATGATCCTGACGCCCCTGTCTTTCAGTTCTTCCTGCGCTTCGGCGATTCCCCGGTTGATCTCCCGCATGAATCCGGCATTGCAAAGATAGGTAATCACACCGATCCGAATCTCTTTCTTCAGACCGGCCGTACCCTCATTTCCATCTTCTGCAGCAGGAAGGGTGTAACCCATCGATCTTGCCGCATCAAAGATACGTGTTTCGACCTCCTGGTCAATCCTTCCTCTGTGATGAAGGGCACGGTCTACCGTCCCGCGGGAGACACCGACTGCCTCTGCAATCATCTGCATTGTCACTTTCATGATCTGAGCTCCGTTACCGCCTTATCTGCTTCATATCAGAAACATCAGGGGCAAATGTTTTTTCTCCCTGACAAGAATTCAGCACCCCCGGCACGCAGTACTGCATTCTGAACCAGGAGGTGCTGATCAATGTCTTATTTATACAGTTCAGGCTTCTCGATGGTCTTCACCGGAAGGAATTCCGATGTGCCTCTGGAAGCATTCAGCGCGTCGCCGGCGACACAGGCCACATAGCCATCCCAGGAGGACGGGCCGGTCAGCTGTCCTGCGTGCACAGACTTCACCCACTCGCACATCTCAATGTCATATGCCTCGATGAAGCGCTCCTTCCAGTCTGTCATGATCGGCATGGTCTCACCCGGATCCTTCGTGACATCCGGACGGGAGCGGCGGACAACCGCGTACGGATCCGGCAGCTTCACAGTACCGTTCTCACAGACCACTTCACACTGAATGTCATAGCCATATCCGTCGGCAACCTGCACTTCCACATCGATGAAGCAGTCATTCTGCGTACGCATCAGCATGACCTGCGGGTTGTCATAACCCTTGTTGGAATTCGCGCTCTGGCGGACTCTGACACACTGCACATCCTTATATTCTTCACCCAGCAGCCAGCGGCAGATATCCAGTTCATGGATCGCAACATTCGTCACGCCGTTCTCTGTCTTGAATCCGGGGCCCTGTGAGACATTGCGGTGCGCTGCCTTAATCAGAATCGGGCGGCCGATCTCTCCGGACTCGATGATCCGCTTCATCTCCGCGTATCCTCTGTCATATCTGCGCATGAAGCCGACCTGGACCATCTTCTTTCCGATCTCCAGCTCCTTCGCCATGATCTCCTCACAGTCCTTCGCGTTCTGGGAAAGCGGCTTCTCACAGAAGCACCACTTCTTCTCCGCGAGCACCTTCATCACATAGTCATGGTGCGTCGGGTCGATCGATGTGATCACAACCGCTTCCACTTCCGGGTCCTTGATCATCCCGTCGCAGTCATTTCCGAAGGAACGGATCCCGTACAGCGCAGCCGTCTCGTCCGCTGCCGCCGCCACATAGTCACTGACCGCCACAACCGTCGCGCCCGGTACCGTCTGAATGATTCTCCTGCAGTGATCCTTGCCGATCGCGCCGCATCCGATGATTCCAATCTTAAGATCCTGTGCCATAATATCCTCCTGTTTACTGTATATAAATTAGATACTTCGTACTATATTTTACAAATCCCGGAACTGCGGCCCCGCCGCCCGTGTTCGAAGGGCACATAAGGCGGGCATCCGCAGCGTCGGTACTTAGCGAGCGCAGACATGGCTGCGCGAGGTTAGTACCGCTACGCGAGGACATAAGCGCGAGCGGCCCGCCGATGTGCCCTTCGGGCACGGGCGGCGGGGCCGCAGCTTATAGCCTTTTACAGTCCGGTATGCTCCTTAATGTATTTCCTGCCCTTGATCGCGTACTCGAGCGGTTCTGCCTTTGCCGGATCCTGCTCTGCTTCGACCAGAAGCCAGCCGGTGTATCCGCCCTTGGCGAGAAGATCAAAGATCGGGTCAAAGTCCACGCCGCCGTCTCCCGGTACCGTGAAGGCGCCATTCCTGACAGCCTGCAGGAAGCTCCAGTTGTTCTTCCGCGCTTTTTCCACCACATCAAGCCGCATATCCTTCAGATGGACATGGCCGACTCTGTCGACATACTTTTTGAGCATGGCCAGCGGATCTTCTCCCGCGAACGTAAAGTGGCCGGTGTCATAGCACAGGAAAACCAGATCCGGATCGGTATTGCTCATCATGCGGTCTGTCTCTTCGCTGGTCTGTACCACGGTTCCCATGTGATGGTGGAAGCAAAGCTTGAATCCGCGATCCTTCGCGATCTTTCCAAGATGGTTCAGTCCCTTGGTGAACCTGTCCCATTCCTCATCGTTCATGACATGCTTGTGCCCGCCTGTCAGGATCGGCACATCCATCTTGCCCTGGATGGAATAGCTCTGCTCACTGACATTGATCCGGTTTGCGCCGACCGCCGCGAGGAACTCGAGGTTGGCGATGAAATCCTTCTCTTCCTCTTCGATCGGGCGGGTCAGCAGGAAGGAAGAGTACCAGCGGCTTGCGATTCTCATACCGCGAAGGTCCAGCGCCTTCTTCAGTTCTGCCGGATCGGAAGGATACTTGTTTCCGATCTCGCAGCCGGTAAATCCGGCCAGAGCCATCTCACTGACAATCTGCTTGAAGGTATTTTCCGCGCCCAGCTCAGGCATGTCATCATTGCACCAGCCGATCGGGGCAATTCCAAGAAACACTTTGCTTTCGTCAAACATCTTTTCTCCTCCTGCTGTATGTGACTTTACGTGAGTTTTATTCTCTGGTTCCCGGCAGAATAACCGTCCCTCCGGTACCACTTGTCTAAAGGATAGCATAATGCACGCATTTGTAAATAGGTTTTTTTGAAAATGAACACAAAATTTTACGCATTTTTGCGTGCATATTCAAAAAATGCACGCTTCATACACGGACGCGGCTGGCCGGATCTGTACAGTTGCCTGCATCGCTCCCGCTTCACACGCGAAAAGCTGCCGCGTCAGGCGGCAGCTTTTGCGTATCTTCAGATTCTGCTGATCTTCGCTGCAGTGATTCTCCCAGTGGCCGGCAGATTACTCATAATCCGCAACGTTCTCAGCATCAATCCAGGTATTTGTGGTGATCAGTGTATTGGACTCAAGCTCTTCCCCGTTCAGAAGAATAACCGCCGCGTTCAGTCCGTTCGCAGCCATCTCGCCGCCATTCTGAGAAACAGTACCGGTGATTCTTCCGTCCTTGATCGCTTCAAATCCGTCCGGGGTTCCGTCGACGCCGGTGATTACGATGCCGCTGTCAGCGCCTGCCGCGTTGCCGGCACCAACTGCCATTCCATCGTTCTCCGCAACGATCGCATCCAGATCATAAGCGGACAGCCAGCTCTCTACGGTAGCCTGCGCGCTTGCGGTATCCCACTGGCAGTCAGCCGGCTCCACAACCTGCTTGATGTCCGGATAGTCCGCCAGGACATTCTCATATCCTTCCAGTCTCTGCAGTCCGCCGGAGTCTCCGGAGGGGCCGGTCAGGATCGCGATGTTGCCCTTGCCGCCGATCAGCTCGGCTACTTCCTTCATCTCGGTCTCGCCTGCTGTGACATTGTCGCCGCAGGAAAGAGCCGCGATGCCATAGTCTTCCCAGTTGGTGCACGCAGAGATGATGTTGATGACGATCACGCCTTCGTCCGCAGCAGCCTTTGCCGCGTCGCCAAGCGCATCCGGATCCACCGGTTCAAACAGAATGGCATCATAGCCTTCGATGGCGCACTGCTCAATCTGGCTGATCTGGGTTGCAGCGTCCTGATCCGCGCTCAGCAAGGTGAGCTCAACACCAAGCTCCTCGGCCGCAGCCTCAGCCGCCTCGGAAACAGCAATCTGGAACGCGTTGGTCTGATGCTGCTGCAGAAGCGCGATCTTGTAGCCCTCTCCCTTGCCTTCGCCGGCGCGAAGAACGCCGTTTTCCATGGAAGCCGCAGATGCGCTTCCGGCGATCAGTGCTGCGGACAGCAGAGCTCCGGTCATTACGGAAATCATTTTCTTTGCCTTCATAGTGTCTCCTCCTTTTAGATGAAGCATTATTAAGTTCTTTGTGAATATGTGAAAGGAAATCCGGGTTCAGAGGATCTGATCACTCTTTCTTGCCCTTTCCTTTGACATCCATCAGTACGGCCAGGACGATGATCAGGCCCTTCACGATCTTCTGCCAGTGGGAGGATACTCCCAGGATATCCAGGCCGTTGGCGATGGCCGTAATCAGCAGCGTTCCGACGACAACACCCCACGGCTTGCCGACGCCGCCCGACATGGATACGCCGCCCACGACACAGGCTGTAATCGCGTCCAGTTCATAACTCTCTGCCGCCGTCGGCTGACCGATGGTAACACGGGAGGTCATCAAAAACCCGCACAGTCCTGCCAGAAAACCGGCAATCGCGAATGTCGAAATCTTGATGAAATTCGTGTTGATTCCGGCCACCTTCGCCGCCTGCACATTGCCGCCGCACGCGTAGACACGCCGGCCGTATACCGTCTTGGTCGCGACAAATGTGCTGACAATGATGACTACAATCAGAAACCACGCCAGATTCGGTACCCCCAGCAGAGAGCCGGCCGCGATTGCCCGGTAGCCTTCACTGATGCCGGTGATGGGCTTTCCGTTGGAGATCAGGAGTGCCAGGCCTCTCACCGCGGTCTGTGTACCGAGCGTCATGATGAACGGCGGAAGATTGCCTATGGCGATGCCCGTACCATTCAGAATGCCGACTGCCAGCCCGCCGGCCAGCGCGACGATCAGCGGAAGAATCAGCGGGTACTGCCCCTGTCCGAGGAGTGCCGCAAGGATTCCCGTAAATGCGACCGTAGATCCCACCGACATGTCGAAGCCGCCGGAGATGATGACGAACATCATTCCAAATGCCAGGATTCCGTTGATTGATGCCTGCTTCAGGATATTTGCAAGGTTTCTGGGCGTGATAAAACTGGGTTTCAGTATTGTCAGCACGATAATCAGCGCGATAAAGATGACAAAGATAAAGTATTCACTGATCAGAGCTGTGATGCCTTTTTTCGATTTCATTTTTCCCCTCCGTCCCGTCAGGACCTTAAGCTGTACCGGCCGCGTTGGCGGCTTTGCACCTGTTATGAAAACTCAGACCGAAATATCCGACGCAAGCCTCATGACGCTCTCCTGAGAGAACTCTTCTCTGCTCAGTTCTCCTGCAAGATGTCCTTCCGCCATCACCATGATGCGGTCACATACGCCCATCAGTTCCGGTATTTCCGATGAAATGACAATGACTGCTTTTCCCTGCTGCACCAGGCTTCCGATCAGCAGATAGATATCCCGCTTGGCGCCGACATCAATGCCTCGTGTCGGCTCGTCCATGATGATGATGTCCGGATCGTTCAGCAGCCATTTTGAGATAACCACTTTCTGCTGGTTTCCGCCCGAGAGATTATTGACGATCGCGTCCCCCGACGGAGTCTTGATCTTCAGCTTTTTGATATACTCATTGGAAACACTGCGCGCTTTTGCCTTGCTGTACAGCCCGTTCTGCAGCGTTTTGTGAATCGCCACCATGGAGATGTTGTCGTTGACAGTTCCCGTCAGGTTCAGTCCGGTGATCTTCCGGTCCTCCGTCACCAAAGCCACCCCCTCGCGGATAATGTCTCTCGGAGAATGAACCGTGACCTTCTTCCCTTTGACGATGACCTCTCCTTCCTTGAGCGCGTGCATGCCGAATATGCCTTCAACCAGTTCACTGCGTCCGGCGCCGACCAGGCCGCCGATTCCGAGGATCTCTCCTCTTCTGACGGCGAAAGACACGTCCTTCACTTTTCCGTCTGCCCTGGTGATGTGCTTTGCCTCAAACACGGTCTCGCCGGCCTGGGCTTCCAGCTTCGGGAACACATCCGTAATCTCACGGCCGACCATCATACGGATCAGTGCATTCTCGTCCAGGTCTTTCGTGGTTCCCCTGCCGACATATTTTCCGTCCCGGTAAACTGTGACGCTGTCGCAGATGGAAAAGATCTCATCCATACGATGGGAGATGTAGATGATCGCAACTCCC
>CAMIVF010000066.1 GCA_946401715.1 uncultured Clostridia bacterium
TAATATCCTATCTGGATGACAGGAATATCAACCATGCTTATAGTAGTAGGTTCACAGATTCTGCTATATCGGGACGAAGGAGAATATCAAAGCCCGCTATCTGAACGGAGAAGCAATCTGATGATTCCCGTATTTACCCAGGGTATGCTGAAAGTATAGACCGGCATGCATTTATCATGTATAACTAAGACAGAAGGAGTGCCGGACCATGGGTATATATCAGTTTTCTGAAGAAGAACGAAAGCATCTGGAACAACTGCCGACAGCATTGGTGGTTTATCAATATGCAGACGGGAAGGTCCATCCGCTGGTCGTGTCCGACGGATACCGTGCGATGTTCCGGCTGCCGGACCGGGAGGAATCGTACCGCCTGCTGAGCGAGGATGTACTGCGTAACACCCATCCGGATGATGTGGAGCGGCTGAAGGATGCCGTACAGAGATTTATCACAGAAGGCGGAAAGTATGAGGTGATCTTCCGCGGAAAGCGATACGAGGGAGCAGAACACCATATTATCCATGGCATCGGGAAGCATATATTCAGGGAAGATGGTGTGCGCCTGGCGTATGTCGCTTTTATGGATGAAGGCGAGTACACAGGGGACGATAACACGCAGGCTTCCGCCCTGAATAAAGCATTTAATCAGGCACTTCATGAGGAAAGCATATTCCGGGCGACCCGTTACGATCACCTGACAGGCCTGCCCAGCATGTCACGCTTTATCGAGCTGGCAGAGGAAGGAAAGAAAGCCATCGTTGCGGACGGGAAGACCGGGGCTCTTCTGTACATCGATCTCAACGGCATGAAGAACTACAATGACAACTATGGCTTTGCTGAAGGGGATCAGCTGCTGTGCGCATTTGCCTCTCTTCTGGAGCGGACATTCGGCAGGGAACGAAGCTGCCATATCAACGGTGACAGGTTTGCCGCGTATGCAACGGAAGACGGACTGGAGAACACACTGCGGCATCTCTTCCGGGAAACGGAGAACCTGAACGGCGGCAAATCGCTGCCGGCCAGAGTCGGCATCTACCTGACCAGCATAGAGGACGTTTCGGTCAGCTCTGCGTACGACCGGGCGAAGATCGCATGTGACGCGATTCCGAAGGCGGATGTTTCCTTCTTCAGCTATTACAGTGATTCCATGAGGGAGGATATCAAGCGGCGGCAGCATATCCTTTCCTGTTTTGACAAAGCACTCCGGGAAAAGTGGATTCAGGTTTACTACCAGCCGGTTATCCGGGCTGTCACCGAAAGCATCTGTAATGAGGAAGCCCTGGCCCGATGGATCGATCCGGTGAAAGGATTCCTGTCTCCGGCGGAGTTTATTCCGGTTCTGGAGGATGCAGGGCTGATCTATAAGCTGGATCTGTATGTACTGGAGCAGGTCCTGGAAAAGATGCAAAGGCAAAGCGCCTTAGGACTTTCCGTCGTCCCTCATTCCATCAATCTGTCCCGGTCTGACTTTGACGTCTGCGACATGGTGGAGGAGATCCGCCTGCGGGTGGACGCATCGGGGATCGGCAGAGACAAGATCACAATCGAGATTACGGAGAGCGTGATCGGAAGTAACTTCGACTTCATGAAGGAGCAGGTGACCCGTTTCCGGAAGCTGGGATTTTCTGTGTGGATGGACGATTTCGGCAGCGGCTATTCCTCTCTGGACTTTCTGACGAGCATCAAGGTAGACCTGATTAAATTTGACATAGGATTCCTGCGCAGGCTTGATGAAGAGGAGGGCGCGAAGATCGTTCTTGCCGAGCTGATGAAGATGGCGTCCTCGCTGGGGC
This sequence comes from uncultured Clostridia bacterium, assembly GCA_946401715.1. Classification (GTDB taxonomy): domain Bacteria; phylum Bacillota; class Clostridia; order Lachnospirales; family Lachnospiraceae; genus Porcincola. The sequence continues at coordinate 1,791 of CAMIVF010000066.1, forward strand.
TGGATACCGTGTGCGAAGGCGTGGAGACGGAGGAACATGTACATTTCCTGAAGGACATCGGCTGTTCCAAACTGCAGGGATTCTATTACTGCAGGCCGATTCCTTATGAACAGATCCTTGAGAGGAACCGGCAGGGAATACAGATCCATTATGAAAACCCGGAGGAAGCATCTTATTACGGAACGATCGGCTGCGTCAATCTCTTTGACCTGAGGGCGATCGTAAGCAAGGATGAGGAAGCGCTCAGGAATTCCTATTACATGCTCCCGATGGGCGTCATCGAGATCAAAGGGGAATACGCGCGGTTCGTGCGGAGCAATCAGGCCTACCGCGATTTCCTGAAAAAGCAGTTTCAACTTGAACTGACGGACCAGAGTACGGATTATATCAGGTACACCATTCCGTTTTTAAAGAATGTCGTGAAAAACTGCACCGTGTCTGATGCCATTTCCTTCTATGACGAAAGACTGCCTGACGGAGCGGTTGTGCAGTCATTTGCCCGGAGAATCAGTGTAAACCAGACAAACGGGGCGATTGCCGTCGCCATTGCCATCCTCTCGGTCAGTGAGCCTGATGACGGGGAAAGCTATGCAGATATCGCCAGGGCACTCGCCGCTGACTATTACAACATCTATGTGGTTGACCTTGATACGGACCGGTTCATAGAGTATTCTTCTCCGGCCGGCAAGGAGGAGATGGCCATGGAGCGGCATGGGGAGGATTTCTTCCTCCAGGTAAGACAGGATACGATGACACGTATCTATGAAGAAGACCGGGATCCGTTTCTGTCAGTTTTTTCCCGTGAGAAGATCATTGAAGCGCTGGACAGAAACGGGGTGTTTACAGTCTCGTACAGGCTGATTGATTCCGGCAAGCCTGTCTACGCCGGGCTGAAAGCAACCAGAATGCAGGCCGGCCGTAACCGCATCATCATCGGCGTCAGCATCATAGAAGCACAGGTGAAGCAGCTGGAAGCGGCGGAAAGAGCGCGCCGGCGAAACAGCATCACCGGCGGACCTTCGGCGTAAATGTTCCTATCTATTTCTTTTTTACAGGAGGTTTTATCATGGAAGTCAAAAGAATAAGCATTCGCGAAGCGAAGAAGAGAATCAAGAATGATCCGGAGCTTAGCAAGATGCTGGTCCGCAGCGGCTGGAAGGAGATCGCGCTTGACCTCGATGGCGATGGGATGGCGGACGTTTCATTTTCGGCTGAAAGACTGGGAAGAAAGATCGATACGATGGCAGTCGACCTGAGCGGAAACGGTGAATTTAATCTCTATCTGCACGATCTGGACGGCAATGGAATTCCGGACACCGTTCTGCTGGCGGAGGACGGCTCAGAGGAAAGAACAGTCATTGCATTCGGAGGAGAGGTAGAGCTGGGCTTTATCAATCTTGGCGTAAAGATCGCAAACCTTCTTGTTGCCGAGGATTTCATGAACCGGGAGCTGGGCCTGTCCCTGGCGGATCTGGCTGCTTATCTGAAGCTGCATGCCGCCGTTCTTCTGATGGAAGCGGAGAAGAGGGCAAGCGCGAATGGAATCGACAAGGTATACTATTACCTGAATGACGCGGTTACCTATTATCTGGCGACCGTTGACGGAACGAAGCCGAGAGTCAGGCCGTTCGGAACGATTCTCCTCTATGACAACAAGCTGTATATCCAGACCGGGAAGGTGAAAGAGGTTTCCAGACAGATCAGTGAGAATCCGTTCGTGGAGATCAGCGCTTCCCAGAATAACGGAACCTGGGTCCGCATTTCTGCGGAGCTTGTGGAAGACGACAGCCATGAGGTCAAGGAGAAGATGCTGGAGAAGATGCCCGAGCTCAAGGCAATGTACAGCGCGGACGACGACAACATGCAGATGTTCTGGCTCAAGGACGGCGTGGCAAACTTCTGCTCCTTTACAGCGGAGCCGGAGACCGTCAGTTTCTGATTAAATCGTAAGCCGGGGCGCTGTGCGCCCCGGCTGCGTGCAGCTTCCGGCATTTGCTCCGGAAGAGGGAGGCTTAATAGCTGTAGCCGTCCCCAGCGATACAGTAATCAATATACTCGAATTCGTCCATGGCACCGCTCTCGGCATATTGGATGTACCGCCTGTGGGACGCGCTGATGGATTCCAGTACCAGAGCAACCGGCCTGGGTGCGTTCCGGTCCCGAAGTCTGTATTCGGTGCCGTCCACCCAGGCATTTTTCAGGCTGTAGCATTCTTCAAAGGCGTCATATCCGGCTGCCTGAAGCCCGGATGGAAGCCGGAGATATTCCAGACTGTAACATAACTACGGCGGATTCTTCTTTTGTATGTGACCAGGGGTTTCTGTTTCCCGTTATAATGGATAACAGGGAAGAATGAAACATTTCAATACGAATCAATATGTTTCACATAAAGGAGGAAACGGACATGAAGAAGAGAATGATGGTTCTGGCGGCGCTGACCCTGAGCATGGCAGTATCTGCGGCTGCATGGGCAGGCACATTTGACGATTACTATGACTACAGGAATGAAGACGGAACATACTCTTACTATTTCACCGCGGATGATTCCCAGGGTCTTTTTGTGACGATGGATCAGGAATGGTATCAGAACACATTTGTTATGACAGGAGATGCCGGCGCGACTTTCTACCATAAGGGCAGCTATGACGCGTACGCCAAAGAAGGCCTGACCGGCGGGAAACTCTTTACGATCGGAGCGTGTGTGAACAGCAGCTTTCAGGACCTTCCGCATGCAGAGTATATCGGATTTGATGAAGAACTGTGCATGAATATCTATGCGGATCTGCCGACGGACTATCAGGGATATGAAAAAGACCAGACGATCCGCGTGCAGTACGATGCCCTCTGGGCCGGTGTGTACGATGTGATCGGCAAAACCCGGATCGGAAGCGGCCGGATACAGAGTCAGGAACCGGAACCGGTCCTCTCCACGGAAGGCACGGTTTCCACGACGGATCCGGATTATCTTCCGGACGAGGAACCACCGGTGGAAATTACTTCCGGAGACTATACCTACATTGTCAACAGTGACGCGGAAACGATCACCATCACAGAGTATAACGGAGCGGATGGAGCCGTTGATATCCCGGAAGAGATTGACGGATACAGGGTGACGGACATAGGACCGCAGGCCTTCTCCTACATCAAGATGCAGTCCCTTTCCTTTCCGGCCGGTCTCAGGAGCATCGGGCAGAGGGCATTTGAATACTGCGAAATCCCTGAGGTAACGATCCCGGCGGGCGTAACGACAGGGATCTGCTCCTTCGGCTACTGTGATACCTTAAAGCGAGTCATGGTCGAGCCGGGCGCGGTGATCCAGAGCAGGGCGTTTGGATACTGTGACGACCTGGAGACGGTTGTCTGCGGCGCAGGCAGCAGGCTGGAAGCTGATACATTTGAGTATTGCCGCAAGATAAGCAAGGTGATCCTGTGCGGTGACGTGGAGGTCTCGGAAGAAGCGTTTTATGACTGTGACAGCGCGCAGATGATCAGGGCTGAGGAAAGCGAATATGACACCTGGAAGCAGCCGGACCAGGATTCGATCTCTGCTGATCTGGAAGCTTTTCTGACAGGAGGAGCCGGCCTGACACCGGAGACGGAAGCGCTTGAGACCGGGGAGCATCGCATTACACTTGCAGGAGATACCGATGTCTTCACAGACTGCCCGTCAAAAGCAAAGGCCGGAACGCTTGTGACGATGCATACGGTAGATGTGGCAGACGGAGAGGTGAAGCTTGAGGTGAACGGAACAGATTCCGGCACATGGCAGGAATGGGGCACTTATACCTTTATCATGCCGGACGAGGATGTGGAGCTGGAAGGATGGATCAGCACGGAGGGTTATCCGGGCGCCTGATGATTCGTTAAAATGCATGGATAAAGTGCGCCGGATTAGGTATGATAAACAAAACGGTTATCAAACCTGTAAGGAGGAAAGGAATTGAAAAAGATAGTAAGTTTGCTGGCGATGATTCTATGCGTGTGTATCCCGGCTTTTGCCGATGAGACCGAAAGCAGCACCGGGTTTACGGAGAAAGCTGTCCCAGTGCTCCTGGACGGAAAGGATGACGGAGAACTGCCGCTGCGCTTCTACGATGAAACCCCTGACGTTCCTTATATGGGAATCAGTCAGTACGCGGCGTTCATGAAACTTCACTCCCTGACACTTGAGGAGAAAGAAGACGGTACTTTTGTGCTGGAAAATGAAATCGGGGCGGATCTGGTATTTGACCCCGAGGCTTGCGTGATCACCATCGCGGACTGGAACCGGTTCTTTGACCTGCCTCTTCCGCTGGAAGATGAAGCAAAGGGGTGGAAGGATACGGCTACCCGGTTTATCCGGATTTCGAACGTTGCGTTTGAGAAGGAAGCCGCGCCGGATACGCTGGACTTTGCCAGATACGGAATCCGTGTTTATGCGGATGAGACCGACATCTACCTGCCGGTATCCACACTGTCCAATATCATGACGGATATCGCGACCAATCATATGCTGTACAATGGGGAAAAACTGTATGTACAGAGAATGTCGATTGACGGATCGACGCCGGAAGGACTGTATGAGACCGAACGGCTGAAAGCAGAGCTGCAGGGGCAGGAGAGGCCGGCTGATCTTGCGAAGCAGTGCTATGCGGATCTGTGTTTTAACATCGACCATTTCTTCGGACACCCGGGAAAAGCCCCGCTGGATCAGGCTGTAGCCGAAGTTGGGCTGGATCAGGCGCTTGCCGGCCTCGGAAAAGAGGGGAAATCACTGATTAAGAAATTACAGTCTTTGGATCTGACGGAGTATATATCTGCCCTGAACCGGGTTCTGATGGTTTATCTTGGGGACGGACATACGCTTTTTACCAGTGCGTCGGCTGTCATGCTCGATAACAGTGACTCCCTTGAATCCGTACTCGGAATTCCTCTGCTCGGACTGGATGTGACGGGGGATCTTCTGAGCAGTCCCACCTACATGAAGCAGACTCTGCATGAGACCATAACGCTGCAGCGTAAGATGATCTGGGGGGACAACACTTACCGGGAGTACGACAATACAGCGATCTTACGTCTGGACTCCTTCATGCCGGACGAGGCTGCATGGGCGAGCTATTACAATGGAGAGGGTGATTTCCCGCAGGATTCCCTTGGCATCGTTCTCACCGGGCTGAAGAAGGCATCAGAGAATCCGAAGATTGAAAACGTGATCTTCGACCTGAGCTGCAATGGTGGGGGAAGCCCGGATGTGATGATGGCGATTCTGGAAGTTGCGACCGGACAGACACAGCTGTATGGCATCCATAAGCTGACGGGCAGAAGGATGACATTTACCTTTGAAGCAGACACGAATTTTGACGGAGTCTATGATGAGAAGGATAAGGAAGTCCGGTACGATTTCAACTACGGTGTTCTGGTAACCAGGCATGCTTTTTCCTGCGGCAATCTGTTTCCGATTATTGCGCAGGAAGGCGGCGCTGTCCTGATCGGCGAACCCAGCAGCGGCGGATCCTGCTGTGTCCAGGTTGGAACCGACGCGGAAGGCTTCAGCTATATGATGTCAAGTGCCCAGTGGCAGCTGACCGATTCCACCGGTGAAACGGTGGAAGGCGGGTGCAAAATTGACCTGCCGATCAAGGCAAAGTCCAACAAAACGGTAGACTCACTGCTTGGTGTCTTTGGCGTCGATGAAGGACTTCCCTACTATGAGAAGTATTTTGATGATGCGAATCTGTCGGGAATGATGAACGAATACTTCCAGGAAGAATCAGAGGATCTTGCTGCCTGACGGAACGGTTATATACTGGCTGCAGGAAATGACTGCAGAGAGCAGGATATGACGATGCCGGGCGCGGCTGACAAAGCTGCGCCCGGCATTGCTTTGGAAGAATCATTCCACGCCGAGTACTTTGTAATCCTGTGCCTGAACTGCAGCGCAGAGTGCTTCGTCCGCTACTGGGGCCGAGAGGGTTACAACCGCTGTCCCTTTTTCGTGGTCTGCCACCGCGCTTTCCACGCCTTCCACCGCCTCAAGCGCTTTCTTCACACGTGCCTCACAGTGCGGGCACATCATGCCTTCTACTTTCAGTGTCTTTGTCATCTTTGTTTCCTCCTTTGAAGCATTCTGTCTCAGATCTGATGCTATGGCCTGTTCGAGCGATACCGCGGGAACTGGTTTTCCTTTTTTGTCATGCCCTGCGTCATGCGGATTCACCAGGTTCAGGCGCAGTGCATTCATACACACGAAGAAGCTGGAAAGCGCCATGGCTGCCGCACCGTACATGGGCTTCATCTCGATGCCGTACAGTCCCATGGCAAGGGGAATGCAGACCGCGTTATAGAAAAATGCCCAGAACAGATTCTGGTGAATGTTGCGGATCGTCGCCCGGCTCAGGCGGATTGCTGCAGTCACATCGGTCAGACGGCTTTTCATCACAACGATGTCCGCGGCGTCAATGGCGACATCCGTGCCTGCGCCGATCGCAATGCCATTGTCTGCCACGGTAAGGGCAGGGGCGTCATTGATGCCGTCGCCAACCATGGCAGTCTTCCCCAGTTCTTTCATGGAGCGGATGACATCCGCCTTACCATCCGGCAGGACCTGGGCGATGACCTGGTCAGTTCCGGCCTGCCGGCTGATCGCTCTGGCTGTCCGCGCATTGTCGCCGGTAAGCAGGACAGAGCAGATGCCCATGTCTTGAAACTCGCGGATTGCCTGTGCAGAATCCTCTTTGATGGGATCGGCGACTGCGATCATACCGGCAATCCGGTTGTCATACGCGAACAGAAGAGGTGTCTTCCCTTCTTCGGCAAGTGCCTGGGCACGGGCTGTGACAGATGCGTCTGCCAGCCCCATGGAAGACAGGTACTGCAGGCTTCCGCCCAGCAGTTCTTTTCCTTCCAGCTGTGCGTGCAGCCCATGGCCGGGAAGAACTTCAAAGCCGCTGATCTCATAGAGGGGTATGCCCCGGGCCGCGTCAGTGACAGCCTTTGCCAGCGGGTGTTCACTGTTTTTTTCCAGCGATGCGGCAAGCCGAAGAAGAGATTCTTTATCCCGGCCGGCTGGAATCACATCTGTAACGTGGGGCTGTCCCTGCGTGACCGTTCCGGTTTTGTCGAGCGCGATCATCTGGATTCTTCCGGCACTTTCCAGCGCAGCAGCTGTCTTATACAGGATTCCGTTTCTGGCGCCGACACCGCTGCCGACCATGACGGCGACCGGCGTCGCAAGACCCAGTGCGCAGGGGCAGCTGATCACCAGAACGGAGATGCCGCGCGCTATGGCAAAGGAAAACGGCTTGCCGGCGATCAGCCAGCCGGCCATGGTCAGAAGAGCAAGACCGATGACAGCAGGAACGAAAATGCCTGAGACCCTGTCCGCGATACGGGCCAGCGGCGCCTTCGTCGCGGCAGCGTCAGACACGGTTCGGATGATCTGCGCCAGCGTGGTGTCTTCCCCGACCCGGGTCGCGCGGCATTCAATATAACCCTGCTGGTTCATGGTCGCGGCAGAAACCGTATCGCCTTCCGATTTATCCGCAGGAATGCTCTCACCGGTCAGTGCCGATTCATTGACGGCTGTGATTCCCTTTACAATGACGCCGTCCACCGGGATCTGTTCTCCGGGGCGGACAACAAAGATATCTCCTGAACGGACTTCCTCGATGCCGACTTCTGTTTCCGTGCCGTCCCGCAGCAGGGTGGCTGTTTTGGGCGCCAGCTGCATCAGACCTTTCAGCGCATCTGTGGTACGCCCTTTTGACATTGCCTCCAGCATCTTCCCGATCGTGATCAGGGTCGGGATCATAGCCGCTGACTCAAAATACAGATTCATCCCGTATTTCATCACGACATCATGCCGGCCGTCTCCGAGCGCCAGAATCATCAGAAAGAGTTCCGCCAGAGAATATACGAAGGAGGCAGCAGAGCCAAGGGCCACAAGCGTATCCATGTTCGGCGCGCCGTGCAGCAGGGAAGTGAAGCCGGAAGTAAAGAACTTCTGGTTGATGATCATTACGACTGCAGCAAGGAGCAGCTCAAACAGACCCAGGAATACAAGGTTGTCAAAGGCTTTTGGCGCAGGCCAGCCCCACATGCCGTGTCCCATGGAAAAGTACATAAGAATCAGAAGAATCGGAACCGAACACAGGAGCCGCCTCTTCAGTTTCGGCGTCTCATGATCCTTCAGGGCCTCGGCGTCTGCCCAGGAAGGAGCATCTCCGGAAGAAGCCTTTCCTTCGGCACCTTTTAAAGAGGCTCCGTAACCCGCTGCTTCCACAGCCCGGATGATGTCAGCAGAGGAAGCTGTTCCTTCCACGCCCATGGAGTTTGTCAGAAGGCTCACAGCGCAGGAAGTGACACCCGGTACGCCTGATACCGCTTTTTCAACCCGGCTGGAACAGGCAGCACAGCTCATGCCGGTAACCTGATATTGCTCCATCTGTCATTCTCCTTTGCTTCCGGTAGTTGATGATTACAGCGCCTGAAGCCGATTCCGGATTGTTCCGCGCTTCGCGCTCCCACAATCCTCCCTGCATCCTTTCCCTCCACCTGCAAGCAAGCTTGCGTGGAGGTCAGGCTTTTGGCG
>CAMIVF010000067.1 GCA_946401715.1 uncultured Clostridia bacterium
GACTTACTTTCAGAATCTTCAAGGTTGTTTCACTGTTCAGTTATCAAAGAGCTCTGCCGCCTTTCGGGCGACTCGATTAATCTATCACGCTTATAGTTAGATGTCAACACTTTTTTTCTGTTTCCGAAGCACTTTTTATCATTGCTTTTATCAATGTGCGAAGTACTGTATTTGCTCATTTATTTCAGCGCTTTTTACTCAGCAGTTTATATATGATATCCGGAACCTCCTTTGCACTACTGCCGGGAGCTATATCATTGTTTACAGGTCGTTTTGTGTTTTTGGCAGGTGATACAGAAGGCCTTCCATTGTTTTTGAACTTCAGTCCGAACTTTTGGGAACGGGTGTTGATCTTTTTGATAATCTTCCTTCCGGCAGCTCCTTTCTTGATCACAGGCTGATAATTGTTGATGTTCTTCTTGCTGCTGATCCTGCAGGGATAGACTCGTACGTCATCATTGACTTCCAGCCTCCCATCGACAAACGTGAAAGTCTGTTGGGCAATCATGCAATCGGGATCCTTTGGGACCAGCCGTCCCCCGTAAGAGAAGTTTCCGAGTGAATAGAAGATATAGCGTCCTTTATAACGCTCCACACCCTGTATGATATGTGCGTGCGTACCGATCACCAGATCCGCGCCAAGGTTCACACACAGGTGCCCAAGGTATTTTTGATCTTTGTCCGGACGTTTCTTATAGTTATCCCCCCAGTGCATACAGGCTACAATCAGCTGGCAGTCTGTTTTCAGCTGTGCGATCCCGGACCTCAGGTATGCTTCCGCCGTTTTTCTGCTGCAGTAGGACTGGTCAACAGCTATAATCCCGACGTTGATTCCTTTCACGCTGCAGCGCACAAGTGTATCATAATAAGCGACCGGCATACCGTATTTTTCACATGCCGCCACAGTATCTTTAAAACCTTTCAGGCCATAGTCGATGTTGTGGTTATTCGCAAATGTCAGAACATCCACGCCACCGGTTTTCAGTGCTTTGAGATATACCGGCTTTCCAAGATGCCAATAGTCACGTCTGTAGCGTTTTCCCAGCCTGTCGTTGTACATCCGCTTCGTTCTTTTCTTCGCCCTGGCAGAAAGAACACCCTCCAGATTGGCAATGGTCAGGTCGTCCTCCTGGAAAACAGAAGCCGTTTTTTTCAGAAAATAATGTGCCCCTTTTCTGGAATACAAATCTCCCCAGGACTTTTTGTAACTCATCTTGTAGTTCTTTCCCAGGGTGCAGTCTCCCACTGCCGAAATCGTAATGGAAACGATATCAGATGAAGTATGTTCCGGGTTTCTTTGTGCGGCATACCCCGGCCAAAGGAAGGAACTGCAGATAAAAAAAAGGAGGGTACAGATCTTTGCTGTCTTCCGGACACTCATCTTCCTCATAACTGATCTCCTGTGAACTTCCATGACTGACGAGAATGCGCCAGCCTGTTTTCAGTAAGTCTTCCATACACATGATATCAGGAAGCACCATGATTGTGAATCATCTGCAAATCAAATCCCGGACTGTCCAGACTGCTGTCCCGGGACAGTTGCAGTGATCAGACAGCCGCGATAAAATAAGACAATAACTACGTCAAACTGAAGGAGACAGAATATGAAGTGTAGAAAAAACAACGTAGTTTTCATTCTTTTCATTGTGGTTCTGCTGACTGCGGCAGGCAGCATACCTGTCCCGGCTGCCGGTACTCTGAAGACAGCTCAGAGTGTGGAGGCTGCAAAGAAAGCAAAGCTGAACGGTCTTGTCAGAATCGGCAGCAGGCTATTTCATTTTAAGCAAGGAAAGATGACGAAAAAGGCCTGGAAAAAAGTGTCCGGGAAGCATTATTATTTCGGCAAGAATGGCGCTGCCGCAACAGGCGCGAAGAAGATCCGGGGAAAGTACTGGCGCTTCGATGAGAACGGTGTTCTGATGCGTTCAGGCAAAAACCGCATTGTAACCATAGACGGCGTTCTGTACTTTATCAAAAAGAACGGGCAGACGTCGAAGGGGTGGCATATCAAGGGAGACCGGATGTACTATTCTGACAGCCGCGGGAAACTTGCCATCAGCAAAAAGGTGAGCGGAATCACGCTGAACGCACAGGGATACGCGCCGGCCACAAAGAAGAACCGCCGCAAAATCCTCTCCGCGCTGGATAAAAAATGCATGAAAATTCTGGGCGGCAGAAAGAAGGGCAAGGGTCTGCGATACGCCTGGAAGTACATGACGTCCAGATCGCGTTTCCGCTACGGCGTGCGCGGCAGGATATTCTCCTGTACGACGAAGAAATCCAGATCCCTGGCGCTGCGAATGCTGAAGGGGCATGTGGGCACCTGCTATGAATTCGCCTGCGCATTTGCAGCCCTTGCAAAATGCGCCGGCTACAAAGCCTATGTTGTCTCCGGTTACTGCAGAGCGCGCGGCGGCGGCCTGATCACCCATTGCTGGGTCTACATATCCGGAAAGGGTTATTTCGACCCGGAAGGCCAGTTTGCCGGCTGGGGAACGGGTGTATACGGTGTCCGGCACAGAATCTACCAGGAAGTAAAAAGATGCAGGATCTGATCTTCAGCCTCTTATTCCGTATCTGAGAGAGATTCGCGCGGCAGTCTGCCGAAGTATTCTTCATGTGCTCTCCTGTAGGCATCGTTGTAGGATTCGTCCTCCCCTGCCCGCAGGGATTCGAAGTAATTGTGTTCCTTCGCGGCAAGCTCCGGTCTGACCCGGATGATGACCGCCTCTCCCACGTTGGTACATGCGCTTACAATATGGTCACATGCGGAAAGCAGGTTCATGAAATTCGTATCTGCATAAAGGTTGCACTTTCCATTCCCCATACGGTTCAGATGATTGACCTTAAACATGGAGATCAGTTCGTCTGCCACCTCTTCCAGCGGCTCGATCTGGTAAGCTGCATCGATATCCCGGTTTCGGAAAGCCTTGTCCGTGTAATCTAGGATCTGGAAAACCAGTTCGAACAGAACCTTCAGCTCCTCCTGCGCAAGCAGCGAGAAACTCAGATCGCGCTCAGACAGGTCTCTTGCCGCTTTCGAAATCCGGGCAGCCTCATCGCCGATTCTCTCGAACTCCGAGACAACCCTGTAATACTGATCCAGTGTCTGGATATGGCTTTCTTCCCGCAGATGCGGAAGCAGCTGTACGATATACTGGCTCGCATGATCCGTCAGGAGGTCAATGTTCGTCTCCTCCTCCTCAACCTGCTCCGCCTTCCTGCCATCATAATCCTGAAGAAGCGTAATCGCGAGCCTGACATTGGCGCAGGCCGCTTCATACTGCGCAAGCAGCAGATCATAACAGCTCTTCAGGGCAAGAGCCGGGGTAGCAAAGAACGCCGGATTCAGCCCGTCGAGCTTCTCCTTGTACCGGTTCGGTGAAACCGGTTTATCCTTCACGATCCTGCGGCTCAGCTTCTCATATGTCCCCAGCATCGGGAAAAGCATCAGTGCACAGCTGAGATTAAATACCGTATTCGTATTCGCGATGATACCGGAATTCACAGTCCTGTTCCAGATTGCGTCGAGCAGTCCAAGCCTGTGAATGATGGTCACAACGGTAAATACAAGAACTGTCTCGCTGAGATTGAACAGGATATTGACGATACCGACGCGCTTTGCGTCTTCCTTGGCGCCTATGGAACATACAATCGCCGTCGTCACGCAGTCTCCGAGGTAGATGCCGATGATCACGGGATAGACCGCTTCGAAGGTCAGGAAGCCGGATGAAGAGAACGCCTGCAGGATACCGATTGTCGCACTCGAGCTCTGCAGGACAAATGCAACCGCCGCGCCGGTTACATAGCCGATCACCGGATTGCCGCCCAGTCCTGACAGGACCTTTTCCAGGACGCCCGACTGCGTGAGACTGTTCACGGCGCCGGTCATATTCAGCAGTCCGGAAAAAAGGATTCCGAATCCAATCGCAATATTGCCGATGGATCTTGAATTCTTGAAATTCGTTCCCATGATCAGAACGATGCCGATGATCAGCGCGATCGGGGCAAGAGACGACGGCTTGAAGATCTGAAGCCAAGAACCGCCGGAAGCATCCATGTCAAGAAGCCGGATGATCTGTCCCGTCACAGTTGTTCCGACATTCGCGCCGATGATGATGCCAAGTGACTGGTGCAGTGTCAGGATTCCGGCTGCGACAAGTCCGGACGTGATCACGATCGTAGCCGTTGATGACTGAATCAGCGCGGTTACGGCGACTCCCAGCAGAAAAGCTCTGAATGGATTGTTTGTCACATGCTCCATTGCCGTCTTCAGCGCACCGGACGAACTCTCCTTCAGGCCGTCTCCCATCAGACGCATACCATAGAGAAACATCGCAAGCCCGCCAAACAACGTCAGCAGATCAAAGAAACTCATATTCCCTCCTATTTCACTCCGCACATGTCAGAGCCGGCTGCGGTTGAATTCAAGTCTGTCATATGAACGCACAGCCTTGGCTATTATACAACAGAATCATTTTATGTAAATGCTCTGCCGGAGGGATCGCTCCGCGCAGCTTCAGCCGCCTCAGACAGTTCCCGAAGCACCTGCTCCCTGCTCTGGAACAATATCGTATGAATCCCGTACACTCTGGCACCGTCAAGGTTGACCTGTGTATCATCCACGAACACCGTCTCTTCCGGAATCAGTCCGTAGCGGGTCAGAAGATGTGCATAGATTGCAGGATATGGCTTTACCGTGTGCACCGCGCAGGACAGGATGCCTTCTGAAATCACGCCGTACGCCCCGGTCTTTCCGGTTCCTCCCATGTTCTCACCCAGAAAGTCCATCGCGTCCGGACAGTCTCTCAGCGCCGTCCAGGAGAAATTGGAAAGAACCAGCACACGGCATCCCTGCTTCCGGATTGTCTCGATCCAGTCCTTCGACTCCTCTCTGCGGGTCACAATCCCCGCCTGCCGGCGAAGCGACTTCTCGATCTCATCGGAAAGAGACGGATTGAGCGATTTCATTTTCCCGAGAATCCAGTCATTGGGCATAAGTCCGATATCATTCTGTGCCCAGTAAGGGGATTCCATCGTGACCTTCACCAGTTCCCGGGCAGCTTCTTCGCTGTACCCTCTGGAAGTATAGTAATCCAGAGTATGATAGTTCACCAGCACACCGCCGATATCAAGAACGACATTCTTAATCATAACGCCCTCACATGATTCCCTTGATTGCGCCTGCGGCGCTGTTCAGGAATGGATTTGTATTATAAAGAAAAGAGAGAAATCCGGAAGCATTAATCTCACGCATCAGTCCGGCACCAATCTCTGTCGTGGAAAACAATGACAGAACCAGGAACAGTCCCCATATGATCAGGACACCCTGTATCAGACCAAGGAGCAGGCCAAGCAGACGGTCAGCGGTCCCGACGATCGGCAGATAGCGGAATACCGAGAGCGCTCCCAGAATCAGGCGGATGATCAGCCAGACTGCAAAGAGCGTTACCGCGTAAGCCAGAATATTCATAATCAGGCTTGCAATATAATGAATGATATAGGAACCGAAGTCCGTTGCCCCGAGTTTCCGGTATCCGTTTTCATTATTAAAGGTTTCCATCTGGTCCTTGACGGACTGCGGCAATGGAAGGTCCTCGATGAACTTCGTCTGTTCTGCACGGTCCATTCCTGCGGTCAGCCTGGACAAAAGGCCATCCTCGTCCGTGGCCGGCAAACCACCTGCCTGTCCGGAAGGATCAGCCTGCCAGGCCCCTGGCTGGGATTCTTCCAGAAGGAAAAGGGAATCCGGCAAGGCCAGTCCCATATGCGCCGCACCAATCGCCAAAAGGCCGGCCGGTCCGATCATACCGGCGGAAAACCCGGTGATCTGCTGTGCGTAACTTTCGAGTTCCGCGTCGGACATGGAGTCGATGATCGATGCATCATACCCCATGGTCTGCAGCTGCGCTTTGATCTTATCACGGTCAAGACGGCCACTCCCGTCGTCTGCTCTCACCGCATCAATCGCAGACGCACCGGGTACGCCTCCTGATCCAACCGCCGTGCCCAGCGCGCCGGAGATAGAATTCTGTGCGATATTTGTCCCGACCTTTTCGCACTGCTCCAGGATAAAAGAATACACGGGTGTCGTGTGAAGCCAGGACGTGATAGGTGGGAGCAGCGTCGTCACCAGAATCCCTGCCAGGAAAAATGCAACGATTCCGGAGATCTTTCTCACGAATCCGCGCAGCACACCAGAAAGGATATTCAGTCCGAGAACGACGCATACGACGATCATAACGATCGGGATCGATGTCAGCTGTGTCTGGGCCATGCCGGCCTCCTCCTGCCAGATATATCTCAACTATTCAATCCGGATCCGCTCCATACCGCTGTTCGTCAGAACCGCGTACTTTCGGAATCCCGGAATCTTGACAAATGCGCCAATCTGCTTCTCATAGTCCGTATCCAGGCGCTTGACTCCGCCAGGCGTAAACACCATCATGTGCCCGGAGTCATTTGCCAGGATCTCACCGGAATCCATCCGGATCCCGGAATATCCGTGGGAAAATGTCATGTCTGACTTCTTCTTCCCATTTATGCCAAATACCTGCATCCGGTATCGCTGCGTCGGAGAATCGCTCGACATCACGAACCCGATGTTGCTGCTGTCATGAAACGCACTCAGGATCTCCGAGCCTAGTGATACGGACGCCTTCTCTTTGGGATCCTTTCCCGTACTGAAGACGATAAAACCGGAATCCCCGATGGCCGCCGCAGTACTGTCAGACAGATAACTGACAGCAGGGAAGACTTCATCCGTGTATTCAATCGATTCCACCAGATGCGTTTCGTCTGAATTCACGGCTGAGGAAAAATCATAGAACGCGATCACGCTGTCAACGGTGCCGGATCCAATCTTCACGCTTGATACCATCAGCTTCTGCGCATTGGACGACAATGCGATGTCTGTTGGCTGTCCCTGATCCTCCAGCGTTGTCCTGACCTCGGCCAGCGCAGTGCCATCGGTACTGACAAGACGGATTCTTACATCTTTGTCGTCTTTCAGCATCAAGGCTGCAACACCGTTCTTCGCCACCTTTCCTTTCAGGATGGGAAAGTCAGTCTGGTAGGAGCCCAGCACCCCTTCAGTATCGATAATCTCAACAAGATACCCCTGCTGTTCATAGATCAGCATGGCTTCCTGGCAGATATCCGTCTTCGGCGTTTCAATCGTGTAAGCGGCGCTCCACTGGGTCTCATTCTTGCCGTTGACAAATGTAACACCGTCAGAACCGTACTTAATAAAGCCGTTTCCAAGCTTCTCATAACGTGTTCCTGCGATGTCTTCCGCCGGATAGAAAGAAGTAACAGCATACCCTGTATAAAGATGAAAACGGCTCATGATCAGATATGCTGCAACGGCAATCACAACCAGTGCAATGATCGCAAGATAAACAATGCCCGAACCGATTCCGGCAAGTTTCTTCGTTTCGTCCGCATATACTTCTCCGGAAACATAATTGTCCTTCTGATCGTAGTCCTCCCAGTCCTCTTCCTCCTGGTCTTCCCACATCGTGCGAAAGGACAGCATGTTCCACAGATTCCTAAGCCGTTCCTTCATCCCTACAGCTCCACTCTTCCGTCAAGCGCGCGCAGCAGCGTCACTTCGTCAATGTATTCCAGATCTCCTCCGACCGGAACACCGCTTGCAATCCGCGTCACCTTAATGCCGGTCGGTTTTACAAGCCTGCTGATATACATAGCCGTCGTCTCGCCTTCCAGGCTGGAACCTGTGGCGATAATCACTTCATCCACATCCCCCTGAAGCCGCTGCATCAGTTCCTTCAGCCGTATATCTGACGGACCGATGCCGAGCTGGGGTGAGATCACTCCCTGCAGCACATGGTAAACACCACTGTAATGCCCTGTCTTCTCATACGCCGCAAGGTCCCTGCTGTTCTCTACAACCATAACTGTCCGGTGATCCCGCTTCGGATCCCGGCAGATCGGACAGCGCTCCTGATCCGTCAGCGTACCGCATTCCGTGCAATAGCGCACATGCGTCCTGGCCTGCGTGAGTGCAGAAGCCAGCGCTTCCACCTTCTCCTGCGGCAGACTGATAATATGAAACGCGAGTCTCTGCGCGGTCTTGTGCCCGATTCCCGGGAGACTTCCAAGCTGTTCGATCAGGTTGCTGATCTGGCTGCCATAGTACTCCATGGTATCAGAATCCCAGGCCGCCGAGGCCACTGAGACCGCCAAGGCCGCCCGCCAGTCCGCCCATTGCACTGCGGGCGTCCTCCTCGGCAGCACGGAGCGCCTCATTCGCTGCGGCGATAATCATATCCTGCAGCATCTCCACATCGTCCGGATCGACTGCATCCGGATCAATTGTCACCTTCGTCAGTTCCTTCTTCCCGCTCACAGTCACTTCGACCGCGCCGCCTCCGGCCTTTGCCGAATACTCTTTCTGCTCCAGCGCTTCCTGCTGCTCAGCCATCTTCTGCTGCATCTTCTGTGCCTGCTTCATCAGGTTATTCATATTGCCCGGCATCATACCGCCCGGAAATCCGCCTCTCTTTGCCATATCCTTCCTCCTGTTTTCCGTTCTGATTCCATTCTGCTCTGACAGGCTTGCTTCCGCCGGCCTGTCCTGAATCATTCCGCTTTACTCTACATCGATCGGGAACATGATCCCTTCCTTCTGCAGAGCCTGTACCTTTGATCCAATCTGTGTCAAAGAACCCTGGCCGCCCTGGGATGCATTGACAAACCGGATCTTCGGACAGACGCCATACTTGGCGGCAATCGACTCTGAAATACTTCCCAGCAACACCTTGTCACTGGAGAGAGACCGGTACCAGTTGTCATCCAGTGTGATGAACAGGGTATCCGGCTCTTCTTCGGAAAATGAGATTCTGCTGCAGTTTGCAAGCACTTCTCCTCTTCCTCTGTTCGGAAGTGTACTCATGGTCTGCTTCCACTGTGCAGCAATCCGCGAGAACAGCTCCGGGACTACCGTCTGCATCAGCGCCTGCCTGCTCTGGCCGGACACAGGACCATCTGCCCCGGTCACGGGAGAAGTACTGCTGTCCGAAGGCCCCGTCTCTGTCACAGATGCAGCCTTGTTTTCAGATCTCACTCCTTTGGGCGCGCCTGTGATGCTGCCTCCGGTCACCGGACTTTGCACTGCCACGATACCGCTTTCCAGCTGCGCCTCAATTCTGGACAGCCTTGCTTCCAGTGCACCCGGTATATCCTTCTTCGTTTCAGGCCGGCACAGATTGATCAGTCCGATCTCTGCCAGAACCCTGGTGTTCGCCGTATTGTGCAGGGACCAGGAAAGCTCCGACAGCACCTCAATCTCATACATGATCTGCCGTTCGTCAAGCTTCGCCGCGTCCTGCAGCAGGATCTGCCGGTCTTCCTCCAGCAGACTGTCTGTCTCGTCAGAACCGCCTGAAGCCTTGAAAATCAGCAGGTCTCTCAAGTACCATGTATAATCCGAAATCACCTGTCTGACATCCTTCCCGTCCATCAGCAGGCTGTCAAACTGACTGATCAAAGCCGCCGCGTCACCGTCCAGTGTATGCTGAAGCATACTTCTCCATACACTTGTCTGTGAAGTACCCAGCACCTCCAGGACATGTGCGCCTGTCAGCTTCTCTCCCGGAAAAAAGGAAACACACCGGTCAGCAATACTCAGTGCATCCCTCAGTCCGCCCTCTGCACGCCTGGCAATGGAACGAACCGCCTCCTCATCCGCCTGGACCCCTTCTGCCGCAAAAACCTCTTTCAGCCGGTCTGCGATCACACCGGCAGGAATCCTCCTGAAATCATACCTCTGGCATCTGGACAGCACAGTCGGCAGAAGCCTCTGCGGATCCGTCGTTGCCAGAATAAACACCGCGTAATCCGGCGGTTCCTCCAGTGTTTTCAGGAACGCGTTGAAGGCTGCGGAGGTCAGCATGTGGACCTCGTCAATGATATAGACCTTCTTCTTTCCCTCTCCGGGCGGATAAGCAATCTCTTCAATGATTCTGCGGAAATCTTCCACACCGTTCCTGGAAGCCGCGTCCATCTCGATCACATTAAGGCTGCTGCCTTCCAGGATGGAACGGCAGGATTCGCATTCCCCGCATGGATTCCCGTCCACCGGGTGCAGGCAGTTGACCGCCT
>CAMIVF010000068.1 GCA_946401715.1 uncultured Clostridia bacterium
CACAGGAGACGCAGGAGAAGAACGAAGAGAACATAGAAGACAAAGAGAAGAACAGCGGGAAAGAGAGCATGCAGAGCAGGTGAGCGAGGCTTCGCAAAGGAACCGCGCCTGCAGAAAAACAAACGGACAGGAGGTGACTCCTGTCCGCTTTCTATTTCTATGCTTAATAGATATAGATTCTGGTTTTCACCGGAATGTGTTTGTACATCCAAAGAGCAGGGTTCCTGGCGAGACGGACGCACGCATGGGAGCGTGGGCGTTTCCCGAGATCCTTGCCCCAGCCGCCGCCCGGCCACCTGTGGATGCCGCTTCCGCCGAAGCTCAGGAAATAGAGCAGGTCGCTGCCCCAAAGATCGGAATGCTGGACACGTGTTTTGTAATAGACCATCGTTCTTCCGATCGGCGTTTCATAACCGGCCATACCCGTGGAGCACTTGTATGACTTTACATACTTCCAGTGCCTGTTGGAGCCTTGAAACAGGGTCAGGCTCTGCATATCCGTTGAAACCCAGATCAGATACTTGGTCTTGCTGCGGAGTGTCCTGGAATTTACGAAAGCGATCTTCGTCTTTTTGGAATAATCGCCCTTCGTGCAGGCATCTTCATAGGCGGTTACGGCGCTGCGGGGTACGGAACAGCGTGTTCCATCCTTGAGCATGATCTTCTTTTTTCCCTTTTTGTTATAGGAGATCAGAAGAACCGTCTTTCCCTTCTGCAGCGTGATCTTCTTGCCGGCCTTCGGATGGTTCTTGCCGGCCTTCAGAACCTTGGCCTTCACATCATAATTGACCCTGGCTTTCCACCAGATGGGATGTACCTCTTTGGGAGAGCAGGTCTTATAGGGCTTTTCCGCGTAGATCTGTCCCGCCGGAAAAAGGGTGATAAACAGTCCGGCAGCCAGAAGAAGAAAGATATTCCGGATTCTGATTCGGGTAAAGTGAAGCATATGATAACTCCTTTGTCCGGTTGATAAACCGAAACGATGATTGCAGGATATTGTAATAGTATACAGAATTTACGCTGAGATTATAACATATGTTGTATGATCAGAAAATAATAAAATCTTAAAAATACGCGGTTTATTCCCTGTCTTTTGCCTGATGCCGGGGCAGAGCGGGCACTTTGACACTCAGCCAGTGAGTCCGACCGTATTCAGCCTTACCCCCGCGCCGGTGAAACGCATGATATGTCTGATCTTCGGACTGGTTCTGATACCAAAGGAACGGCCGAGCTCATAGGCCTGGTCTCCACCCTTGGGCATCTTCCCCTTCTTGACTTTTTCATGTCCGTAAGCCTGTGCAGCCTCTGCTTTTTTCCTGGTGCCATCCCCGATCACCAGCTGTGTGTGGCCGTTTGCCGTCACAACATCGCCTGCTTTGAATTTGAATTTTTTGGGGTTCTTGTTGTACTGTTTGATCATGTCTTTGAATCCGCAGAAGCGGAAGATCTTCCATTCATAGTTCGACAGATACCGGCATCCTTTCAGCTTGCCGTTTTCGTAGTAAGTGATCTCGCCAAGGCTTCCCTCATAAAACAGTTTTGTGGAATTCGGGATGTATTTGGCGTCAGCGCCGCCCAGGTTTTCGCCGATGACATTGACACCCGCGAAGTAGTACGCGCACAGCGGAATGGTGGAGCAGCAGTAATCGCCCGTTCCAAGGCCGTTCGGCTTCGCCTGGCCAAAGGTGTACATGAGATTTGCTCCTTTGTAGCTGTGTCCGTAATCATATCCATGGTAAGGACTGTCACAGACCGCTCTTGCCCAGAAGCAGGCCTTCTCGATTGTCTTTTTCACGGCATCGTCGCTTAGCTGTGCACCGGCGACACCGACTGCTCCGTTGTTTGTTGCTGCCCAGATGTTCTCCAGGCCGTCTCCGCCGTCTTTGTGAATGTAGAGCGGAGCACTCTGCCCGTAGTTCGAGAGAGAACTGATGTATTCACCGACATCGGAACGTTTCCAGGTCATCTGCTTAAAGACGTTATTGTCCATATACAATGTCTGGATGGCAGGCTTCTTGTCTTTGCCTTTGCCGGTGTCGGTGCTTTTGTCGGCGTCAGTGCTTTTGCCGGTACTGTTCTCTGTTTCGGGGACGCCATTTACGATCACCGTACAGACTGCCTGCCAGGAACCTCTTGAGACAATGACCGTGGCGGTACCGCTCTTCAGGGCTTTCACCTTGTATTTTGTTTTGCTTTTTTTCGTCAGTTTCAGGACAGACGGATCCGATACGGACCAGGTGTACTTCAGGCCGGAAGCTTTTTTCAGCTTGAGCGTAAAGGAGCGTCCGGGATCCAGCTTTTTCTTCTTTTTGTTCAGGGAAGGAGATACAACCTTGATCTTCCAGGTCAGCTTCTTCTTCCCGCGGACAGCAGTGATCTTGCAGGTACCCTTTTTGAGCGCGGTGATCTGGCCGGCAGCGGATACTCTGACCACGGACGGTTTTTTAGACTTGTATCTGGAAGCACCGGCGGGTTTGAGCTGCTTTTTCTCTCCGACGACCACGGTATGTTTCCGGGTGCGGGATGCGGCATGTATGCTGCTGCCGGCACCGGCAAGGATCATGCACAGCAGGAGCATGATCGCAAGCAGGAAGGATTTCCTGATCAGGGCTCGATGATTCATAATGGACCTCCGAATTGTTTCGAAAAAAGTTACAACATTTTACAATATTATAAAACACATGAAACAAAAAAGAAAGATTGGATGGTAAATTTTTCCTGCCGTTTTCCTGAAAATGCGCTTTGCGCAGCGATTGGGACAGGGGACGTACCGGCCGGGTTCGTTGACATTATGGGTATCCCCCTTTATAATTGTGATGGCGCCGGCAATTGTATTCCCCGGCGCCCGATACATATACAGTGAGGGTCAGATACAGTGAAACCATCACATCATTTGACAGACCGGGTTGACCGTACCTATGTGATTCGGTATACGCTTTTGTTTCTGGGTATGGCAAGCCTTGTTTTTTTGCCTTTTATCGTCAACCGCCGTTCTCTGGTGAACAAGGTTGACGGATTCAGTCAGTATATCGTTTATCTGCGCTATATGGGGCAGTATCTTCGTTCTGTCCTCAGACAGTTTCTCCATGGCAGCTTCCGGCTGCCCTCCTATGATTTCTCCATCGGAATGGGAGACGACATCGGGCAGATTGTGCGTTTTCATCCGCTCGATTTTCTGTCTGTGTTTGTTCCTGCTTCCTGTACGGAGTATCTGTATGATGCCATTCTGATCGTGCGTTTTTATGCGGCAGGCCTGGCATTTTCCTTTTACGCATTCTCCTGGAATACGCTGACGGGTCCGGATCCGGATCGGGACAGGGTCTGTGCGGTCAATGTCCTGTCCGGCGCAATGATTTATGTCTTCTGCGGATTCATGCTCATCCGTGTGATGAATCATCCGATCTATGCGGCGCCGTTTATCGTGTTTCCGCTGCTTCTTCTGGGCGCGGAGAAGGTGATGCACCGGAAAGGATATCTTTTGTTTGTCTTTTCGGTGTTCCTCGGATTCTGGAGCAATTATTACTTTATGTACATCATGTCAGTCGGACTGCTGGTGTACATGCTGGTGCGGTTCGGCGTTGTTTACCGCTCAGACCGGGTCAGGGCTTTTTTCCTGCTTTTGGGGAAGATGCTCCTTTCGTATCTTCTGGGCCTTGCCATGTCCATGATCACGCTGTATCCGATGATCAGGAGATACCTTTCCAGCGCGCGTCTTCCGGGCAGCGCGGAGGCTGTGGACCTTCTGGTGTATGAGGATAAAAGACGGTACATCGCATGGCTGCTGAACCTGATCAGTCCTTACCAGAGCTCAGGCAACGGGATGAATCTGAATTTTGCCGTGATTGTTCTTCCGTGCCTGGTCCTTCTGTTTTCGTTTTCCTGGAAAAGGCTCAGAAGCCTGAAGCTTCTGACGATTTCCTGCCTTTTGATCCTGCTCATTCCGGGAGCAGGTTATGTTCTTGCATTCTTTAACCGTGAGAACAGCCGCTGGATGTTTCTTCTGGCGCTTTGCCTGGCCATGGCAGTTGTCTTTACGCTGGACTGCTTTGCACAGATCAGCAGGAAACAGATTCTGGCAGTCGCTGCCGCGGCAGGTGTTTTCTGGGGAATGGTACTGGTTCAGACACTCGTGACAGGCATGAACATCTATAATATTGCGGCTGCGGCAGAGCTTACGGTGTGCCTTGCAATTCTGCTCGCGCCCGCTGTCCGGAAGGGCGGCAGGCAGCGGGTGCGCAGGTGCGCACTTGCGATTACATGTGTATCAACCGTGCTGAACGGGTTCATGACATTTTCCTCCGGATTCGGAAATCTGACAAAAGAATATGTCCTTGCCGGGAAGATCACTGAAAAGTACGGCAAAGTCCCCCGCTCCATGGGTACGGCCATGATCCAGGATGATTCCTTCTGGAGGGTGGAAGGCTATAATGTGGAGCACTGGTCACAGAACAGCGCCATCTTCTCTGGCTACAACGGTACTTCGGAGTACAACAGCATCCTGAATGCAGACATGATCGATGCCATGATGAGTCAGGTTAACCGCGGACTGGACGCTGTGACAACCATGTCCGGGCTTGACGCGAGACCTGTGGCGCTGAATCTTGCACATGTAAAGTACTTTACCGTAAAGCCGCGTTACAGCAGCTGCGTTCCTTATGGATTCTCTGCTGAGCCGGTTTACAGTCAGAAGAAGGTGAGCGTGTACGAGTGTGAGCACCCGCTTTCCTTTGGCTACAGCAGCAGGGCATTTATCACGCGTGAAAACTATAATGCGCTGAGCCCGCTGGAAAGAGAACTGGTACAGCTTGATGCGATCGTCGCAGACAGCGCGCCGGACAGTAAGGAAGATCCGGCCGATGCGCTGAGAGAGGCAGGACTTGCCGAGATCACCAAAGCGGATACCCCGGTTGAGGCAGAGCGTCTTCATCTTCCTGCGCAGGGAGAGGGCTTTACGTGCGAAGGCGGTATCGTGCACACCGAAAAACACAGAACGATGAAAGTGTTCTGGAAGGAGAGAGCAGGAACGGATGCATGGCTGTGGCTGCCGAACCTGAGCGGTCCGGGTGAGAAGACTTATATTAAGCTGAAGACAAAAAAGTATAAAACCAAAATTACGATCCGGTCTGAGGAGCAGCTGTATTATACAGGAAGCGGCGAGCGCCTGATTCATCTGGGATACAGTACGCGCAATGCGCTGACAACCGCGAAGATCAAGTTCGGCAGAAGAGGAGACTATGATCTTTCCGGCGCGGGCATTCTGTATGTGCCGATGGAGAACTATACGAAGAAGATCGAGGCTTTGAATGCGTATCCGCTGGAGAATGAAACGATCCGGGATGGCAGGATTACGGGAACGGTGCGGTTTGACGAGCCGGGAATCCTTGCGCTTTCTGTACCGCAGGCAGACGGCTGGACGGTGAAGGTGGACGCGGAAAAGGTTTCCCCCGTCCGGGGCGGATCTGCCGGGCCCGGAACCCTGACGGCAAATGTGATGTATCAGGGGATTCTGATTCCGGCAGGAGAGCATACGGTTGAGCTGACTTATGAGACACCGGGAAGTGCTGCGGGATACGCAGCTGCGATTCCGGCCATGCTGCTGTTTCTGGTGCTGTTTGTTCTGGACAGACGAAAAAGAAGGAAGGAGAAGGTCCGCGGACAGGAAACATGTCAGATACAAGGATAAACCGCAGATACATACTGGTCTATTCGGCCGCTTTTGTCCTGCTCGGCACAGCGGTCTTCTTTCCGTTTCTGACGGCAGGAAGGTCCTTTGTCGGAAAGGGGGACGGACTGTCCCAGTATATTCTGCAGCTTCGGTACATGGGAGAGTGGCTCAGAGAGTGTGCAGGAAACCTGCTGCACGGGAATCTGGCGCTGCGCTCGTATGACTTCACCATCGGCATGGGAGATGACATCAATGCCGTCGTCCGTTTTCATCCGCTGGACTATCTGTCCGTCTTTGTTCCGGCGTCTTATACGGAGCAGCTGTATACCTGCCTGATCTTTCTCAGGCTGTATCTCGCTGGCATCGCATTCTCCCTGTACGCGTTCTACTGGAAAAAAAGAGGCGGGGAGGTTCTGGCCGGCTGCCTGACTTATCTGTTCTGCGGCTATGTGTTCGAGCTGGGCATCGTACACCCGACTTATCTTTCCCCCATGATCGTCCTGCCGCTTCTGCTTCTGGGAGCGGAGTACATGATGGAAGAGGAAGGCAGGCATTCCTTCGTCCTGTTTACCGTCATGGTTTATCTGGGATTTACTTCGAACTATTATTTCATGTATATCAATACCGTGGCGCTTCCGTTCTATGTCCTGATCCGGTTTTTCTCCGGGAAAGCCGCTCACCGGCCCCGCGCACTGTTCGCCCTGTTTATCCGCATGGTTTCCGCTTACGTGGCAGGGCTTCTGCTGAGCGCTCTGACCCTGTGGCCGACGCTGAGCAGGTTCTTTCACTCCTATCGCTCGGCTCAGCTGTCCGGACGGGGAAACCTGCTTTTCTACGAAGACTTTCGCCGGTACTTTGCATGGCTGTTTAACCTGATCAGCCCGTTGGAGGCTTCCGGCAACGGAACACATCTGAATTTCCAGGTAGTGGCACTTCCTGCCGTGATTGTTCTCGTGTTGTGCGGAAAAGGTATGTGGAAGAGCATGAAAAAACTTCTGTTTGTTCTTCTGCTGTTTTTGCTGATTCCGCTTGGCGGGTATATCATGGCGGTCATGCATACGGAAAACAACCGGTGGGTTTATCTGATCAGCCTGGCAATGGGTATGTGCGTCACCTTTACCGCAGACAGCTTCCTGGTACTGAGCCGCCTGCAGAAAAGAGCGCTGGGTGTCGTGACGGTTGTTTTTGACGCCGGGGTTGCGATTCTTTCGGTGCTTTATCCGGTCAGTGTCTATCATTTGCTGGCAGCGGCTGAACTAACTGTTTTTGCCGGTATTGTCCTGCTGCCGGGTTTTGGCCGGTCCGGGAACGGAGTGCCTTCTGTATCAGATGCGGGCGCAGGCATGCATGCGGCTGATGCCGGTCCGGGCAAGGCCGGGGATCTTCGCAGGAAAAGCATCCGGCTGGTTCTCGTGGTGACAGCTGTCTCAACCGTTCTCAATGGATACTTTACGTTCGGAAGGCAGTTTGGAAATCTGACCCGGTATTATGCCAAAAGGGGAACGACACAGTCCTTTTACTCCGATTCAGCCTATGCGAACTATCTGAAGATTCCCCAGGCGCAGGAAGAAACGTTATGGGAAAACGGATTCTACAGGGTAGACGGTCTGTGGGATAAATTCGGGGAAGACAATGCTTCCCTGCAGCTGGGATATCCGGGCGTTCAGATCTACAACAGTGTGCTCAACGCATCGCAGGTTTCGTACCTGATCGACACGGACAGCATCGGCCTGACCACCCTGCTTCATATTCACTCTCTGGACGGAAGGTCTGCAGCGGAGAATCTGGCAGGCGTGAAGTATTTCCAGACATCAAAGAAACGACAGACGCAGGTTCCCTTTGGATTCCGGAAGAAGATCCTGACCGATGGAAGCATGGAGATCTGGGAAAATGAGTTTCCGCTTTCCTTCGGCTATACGACAGACCTGGTCATGACCGCCTCTGATTTTGCGTCTTTGCCTGCGGAATGCCGGGATGAGGCCATGCTGCAGGCTGCTGTCCTCGAAGACGGGACAGTCAGCCGGCTGAAGAAGGAGACCAGCCTCCGGACAACGGACGGCCGTCAGGAGACAGCCGGGATATGGTCCGAAGAACTTGCGCTTGCGCAGGAAGGAAAAGGTCTCGTACGCACAGAAGACGGATATCATGCAAAGAAGAAAAACGCCAGCCTGAAGCTGACCTATCAGAGGAAAGCCGGCTGCGAAGTGCTGGTTGCATTTGACGGGCTGAAACCGAAAGGATTCGGTTCCAGGCTGAAGGTGAAAACCGCAGGCGTATCCAAAACCATCATACTGCTTTCTGACCGGCAGACGTACACGACCGGCAGGGAGGATTATCTTGTATCCCTGGGATATGCGGACGCAGACGAAGAGGGTACGCTGAAGCTGAGCTTTCGGAAACGCGGGGATTATGCGCTGGACGCCATCCGGATCATCTATATCCCGAAAGCGGGTCAGAGAGAACAGATTCAGGCCCTGAACCGGTATTGTCTTCAGGGTGTGCAGTTCGGACCAGATATGGTATCAGGCACAGCTGATCTGAAGGAAGACCGTTTCATGGTGTTCCAGATTCCGTGGAGCAAGGGGTGGAGTGCACAGGTCAATGGAGCGGATGTCCCTGTGCTGAAGACGGACGAATGCTATCTGGGGATCGCACTTGGAAAGGGAAAGAATGAGATCGTCCTGCGCTATCAAACGCCTGGTTTCCGGGAAGGGATATTGGCATTTCTCGCAGGCGTCGTGCTTTTTTGTGCCGGGATCCGGCTGCGATGCCGAAGCCGCAAAAGGTGAATGGCAACATGGAAGTATCAAATTATGCCCAAGTGTGATACACTCATGTAAACCGGAGCCTGTCCGGCGGCGGTCCGGAATGCTGTGGCCGGCGGTTCTGAAGTGGAGAGAAGAAGCAGCTATGTTATATACAGTTATCATTCCCTGCTATAAGTCTTCTGAGACCATCCGGAAGGTAGTCGAGGAGACGATGACGCAGTTTGAACAGATGAAGCGCGGCGAGCTCGAGTTTGTGCTCGTGGATGACTGCAGTCCCGATGACGGGGCGACTGTCAGGGCGCTTCGCAGTATCGTAAGAGATTATCCGAACGTGAAGGCAGTGGAGCTGGCGAAGAATGCCGGCCAGCACAATGCACAGATGGCAGCGCTCAACTATGCGAAGGGCGATTTCATTATTTCCATGGACGATGATGGCCAGACCAGTCCCACACAGCTCCCGAAGCTGCTTGCCGAGATGGATAAGGGCTATGATATCGTCTATGCCTATTATCCGCACAAAGAGCACTCCGGCGGGCGCAATCTGGGAAGCAGGTTCAACCAGTGGTCCCTGCGGATCCTGATCGGCAAGCCGAAGGACATGAAGACCAGTTCCTTCTGGATCATCCGGAGATTTGTGCGGGATTATGCCGTGCAGTACCGCAGTGCCTACACGCACATACAGGGTGTTTTCTTAAGGGTGACGCGCAATATCAGCTGCGTGCCGGTGGAGCATTTTAAAAGAGAAGTCGGACAGAGCGGGTACACATTCCGCAAGCTGGTCGGCCTCTGGGCGAATATCATCGGGTTCTCGATTGTTCCGCTGCGCATTGCAACCGTGCTGGGATACATCTTTTCCGGCGTGGGGCTGATCGGTATTATCGGCGTGATCGTCCGCAAGATTGTCCGGCCGGTCACGGCGCTCGGCTGGCCCAGCGTGATGGTAGCGATCTTCTTCTTTTCAGGGCTGATTCTCCTGTTCATGGGACTGATCGGTGAATATATCGGAAGAATCTTTCTTGGGATGTGCAACAATCCCCAGTATGTGGTAAGACAGATTGACGGGCATGACAGCGTTTCAGGTCCGGAAGACGAGGCCGGAAAGGAGGTTTGTGCATGAAAAAACTGATGATTATGGGTGCGGGGATCTATCAGGTTCCCCTGATCCGGACAGCCAGAGAGATGGGAATCTACACGATTGCCGTATCGATTCCGGGAAAGTACCCTGGATTTGCCTTCGCTGACGAGGTGCTCCACATCAATACCGTGGATTCCGAGGCGGTGCTGGAGGCAGCCAAAAAGGCACAGATAGACGGTATCTGCACAGCAGGAACGGATGTGGCGGTTATGACGATCGGCCGCGTCAACGATGCGATGGGCCTGTCCGGGATTTCCTATGAGGCGGCGAAGCTTGCCTGCGACAAGGTCCTCATGAAGAAGTGCTACGAGGACAACCATGTGCGGACCGCCAGGTACCGCAAGGTTTCTTTTAATGAGGACGTTCTTCAGAAGATCGAAGGGATGAACTATCCTCTGATTGTCAAGATTGTGGACTCTTCGGGAAGCCGCGGCATCACGAGAGTGGACCGGCCGGAAGGGCTGCAGGCAGCCATACGCAACGCGCAGTCATTTACCCGGAAGGACTACTATATTGTCGAAGAATTCATCGTGG
>CAMIVF010000069.1 GCA_946401715.1 uncultured Clostridia bacterium
GTGCTTCGGGTTCTCGCAGATAATCATGATTCTGCCTTTTCTCTTGATCACCTTGCACTTTTCGCAAATCGGTTTCACAGATGAGCGAACCTTCATTCCGGCATTCCTCCTTTCCGTCTTTTCTCATTTCGTCCGGCGAGTGCAAAGGGCGCACTAATCCCCCGCTTTCGCAGACACTCGACTATTATATGTCAGCCGCCGCTTGAATGCAAGCAGTTTTTTTGCTATAGATGCTGTCGTGAATCGTAACTCCTTACCTGTTTCTAATCCCGCATGTGTGCTCCCATTTCCTTCAGCTGTTTCTTCCTCTCATACATCAGCTGGTCAGCTCTTTTGAAGATGTCCTCCACACGCCCGTCCTCCGGCATGCGCTCTGACATACCGACAGAGATCACCACGCCGTCAGTGCCGATGTTTTCTTCCACCTGGCGGTTCAGCTGCTCCAGGATTTCCTCCCTGTGCTCATAATCCGTGTTTTGCAGAATGACGACAAACTCATCCCCGCCTGTCCGGTATACCGGGCTGTGCTGGTACAGACGGCACAGCATCATCGCGCCTGCCTTCAGATACGCGTCTCCTGCCGCATGACCGACGGTATCATTGATGTGTTTCAGCCCATTCAGGTCCCCGGCCAGGATTGCAAGTCCGAATGAAGAAGCAGCCTGCATCTCCTCGTCCAGGGCCTTTACCTTCTCCATATAAGCGTGCTTGCTCTGTACCCCTGTCAGCGGATCCTTGTTCGCAAGCCCTTTGTATACGCCAAGCTCGCTCTCACTCTTCTCAGCCCGCCGGGCAATCTCCATCGTGTTCTCCTGCTCCTTCTTCAGAAGCGTCGAAGACCTCCTGTGCAGCTGCCTGTACAGCACCAGGAAATAAACCACCAGCGCCAGGCCGATCAGGCTGAAGAAACGCAGCCCCATTTTCAGCAGATTATCACTGATGCCGCTGACCTGGTCCTGGATCAGCTTCCCTGAGATCAGAACCGTCATCATCCAGCCGGTATCCCTGACCGGAAAATAATACAGGGTGTCCTGGTCAGAGCTGTATTGGAATACCGCTTCCCCCTGCTCTCCGGTCTCGAAGTCATTTTTTACCGTATTCCACTCATCCTCATTCAGAGAATCCTGCATGGAAGACAGAAGGTTCTGCCCTGCATCAAACGGGCCAAAATCCATATTGGTCAGGTTTTCACCGGTCCTGTAGTACAGTCCGAACCAGGTATCGTTGTTTTCAGCGCCAAATGCGACCGATTGCGCGAAGGTTCCGATGTCAATCTCCACAAAGCAGACTTTCAGTTCTTTTTCCCGGAAGAAAATCCCTTTCACCGGTATGGCAATGCAGATATGCTTTGCACCGCCATAAAGATTGATGGTACTGATCACCGGTTTGCTGAATGTCAGATCCTGAGACAGAAAATCGTACCTGCTGCCTCCCATATAGGTAGAGTACCTGCTGTATACGACATTGTCCTGATCTGCAAGGGCAAGCACGTCCAGGGCGTAGAGCGTCTGGATCTTGCCGATAAAACTGCGCAGCGTCTCCACAGACTCCAGATCTTCCCCGGATATGACCTGCATCGCCCGTTTCATCTGATCCACCTTTGTATCGATCAGACTCGATATGACCTGTGCTCTTCTGTCTGCCAGCTCTCTCAGATAAAATTCACTGACCCGCTCCACCGCCTGATCCGTGGATGTCGACGCGCCCCTGAAAATGCTGACAGACATGATGATAACAAGGATCGATATGATAATCGCACCGATCACGGCTGTTAATTGTATGGAACGATTTGTAACGTTATTCACTGCACCACTCCATATAAATTCGCCAACATCTCTTCTGCGTCATCCTGATAGATCAAAGTCGTGACTTCCTGTGTCTTCTCCGGAAACAGCTCCCCGGGAAGCTGTCCGTCTGCGATTTTCACCGCTACCTGAATGGTATCAAATCCGATGGAAAAGCAGTCCTGAACCCCCAGACAGTAGATGACACCATCTCTCAGATCCTCCAGGGCTTCCCTGTCATGATCCATGCCTACGATTACCACATCAGCCTCCGCTTCCTTGACTGCTCTCGCAGCGCCGACAGGATTGCTCATGTTGCAGCATACAATCCCTGCCAGATCGTCAAAACGGTCCAGAAACTCTTTTGTCAGCTGATAGGCGTTTTCGATGGAATCCTGGTCATAAGAAACGTCCACGATTTTCATATCATCGTACTTTGCTATGGTATCTCTGACGCCCCGCGCCCTTTCCTCGTGACAGGGAGCACCTTCCACCCCGATGAGAATTGCCACCTTCCCCCTGTAGTCAAGTTTTTCGCACAACGCCTCTGTAAGCTGCGCTCCGTCCTCATAGTTATGCGTATTTCCGACATACGCAATCCGCCTGCAGCCGTCAGCTGCATCCGAACTCGAGAAGGTCATTACCTTGTTTCCCTCCTCAGAGAGCTCGTCCAGAACAGGAGTGATCAAAGCTTCGTCCGCAACATCCGCACCGATGACATCATAGTCTCCTCCGGCCGCAGCCTCCCTGAGCCGCCTCTCCTGATCTTTCGCGGACGTCATCTCCGGCGCCATGTACTCATAAGTCACGGTGATCCCTCTTTCGAGCAGCTGTCTCTGCGCCTCCTCGATTCCAAGCGCAACAGCGTCCCACCAGGGATGGACGATCTTATAAGTAAAGTAGAAATTATAATGATTCTTCTGCGGTACATAAGAGTCCAGGCTCCGCTCAAAGTTCACCGCGGAACCGTGCTTCGCCTCTGTCTCAGTCTCGCTGACTGCCGCTTGTTCTGTTTCACCTTTAGCCGCTTCCTGTGCATGCGTTCCCAGACTGAAACAGGCACACAGCAGCAGGAGCAGAGCCAGTACCTTTGTTTTCATTCTTCCGTCTCCAGCGCCTGCTTCAGATCCGCGATCAGATCTTCCTTATCCTCCAGTCCGCAGGACATACGGACGAGGCCGGCCGGCACGCCGGCCTGCTCCAGTTCTTCGTCATTCATCTGCCGGTGCGTACTTGTCGCAGGATTCAGACAGCAGGTGCGTGCATCCGCAACATGTGTCTCGATTGCCGCCAGCTTCAGGTGCTTCATGAAGTTTTCCGCCATCTTCCTCCCGCCGGAAAGCTCGAAGGAAACCACACCGCAGCCGCCATCAGGCATGTATTTCCTCGCCAGCTCATAGTACGGACTGGAAGGAAGTCCGGAATAATTCACCTTCGTGACGAGCGGGTGCGCCTCCAGGAACTGCGCCACAGCCAGCCCGTTTTCAACATGACGCGCCATGCGCACATGCAAAGATTCCAGTCCAAGATTCAGGTAAAATGCACTCTGCGGAGACTGCACGCACCCGAAGTCTCTCATCAGCTGGGAGGTTGCTTTCGTGATAAACGCGCCTTCCAGCCCGAACTTTTCGGCATAGACGATCCCATGATAGGATTCGTCCGGAGCAGTCAGGCCGGGGAACTTCTCCTTGTGCGCCAGCCAGTCAAAACGCCCGCTGTCAACAATCGCCCCGCCTACAGCTGCTCCGTGTCCGTCCATGTACTTGGTCGTTGAATGGGTGACAATATCCGCCCCCCACTCGATCGGTCTGAGATGAACCGGCGTCGGAAATGTATTGTCCACGATCAGCGGTACATCGTGGCGGTGCGCTGCCGCGGCAAACTTCTCAATGTCAAGAACAGTAAGCGCCGGATTGGCGATCGACTCACCGAACATCGCCTTTGTATTCGGACGAAACGCGGCGTCCAGCTCCTCATCAGACGCATCCGGCGATACGAAGGTAGACGAAATCCCCATCTTCGCGAGAGTGACCTTGATCAGGTTATAGGTCCCGCCATAGATGGTGGAAGAAGCAACGATATGATCTCCGCATTCGCAGATGTTGAAAATCGCGAAGAAATTCGCTGCCTGCCCGGACGAGGTGAGCATGCCGGCGCTGCCGCCCTCCATCGCCGCGATCTTTGCCGCGACGTAGTCGCACGTGGGATTCTGCAGCCGGGAATAAAAGTATCCTGACGCCTCCAGATCGAACAGTTTCCCCATGTCCTCACTGGTGTCATATTTAAAGGTCGTAGACTGAATAATCGGGATCTGGCGCGGTCCCCCGTTCTCAGGTGTATATCCTGCCTGAACGCATTTTGTTCCGATTCCTGGCATGCTCATGATTCCTCCTCGCGTGTCTTCCTTTCAAGTCTGCCGCTGGCATACTGCTTCAATTTCCCTCTGAAAATATGATATGACTGATCCTGCTGATGATCTGATGCTTCCGGCCTTTCAGCCCTTTCATCACGATCTTAGAAGAATCCAAGCAGGCTTCCCGCCATCCAGCCATATATCGGATAGTTGATCTCGTACCAGGTTCTTCCATCCATGGGGTTATAGGCGCTGTTTCCTGTGGTGTTTACCTGCGTGTTGTTCTTCAGAGAACCAATCTGACTATGCTGCATGCCCGGGCCGCTGCGGACAACCGCGTCCACTGGCATATTGGTCTGAACCGTTCTCATAACGCCGCCGGAAACACCGTCCATTTCTGCACTGTTCAATACTTTCTTATCTTCCATCTCTTTGTTCTCCTTATGATTTGTCCCTTTTTTCTTCACGGAGTCTGATCCGTTCACAGTGTGATACGAGTCGTTTTCTGAAAAGACCAGTTGATCATGATTCACTTTTCTTTGCTGCCTTCTTTTCTTTTTTCGCTTTCTTATCCTTCTTCTCTTTTTTGTCCGGATCCTTCCCGTTCATCTCGTCCTGCAGCTCTTCCTTGTAGCTGTCGAATTCCTTGAGACGCTGCTCGGTCACTTCCGGATACTGCGGATCCATATCCTTCAGCGTCTGGAGAATGATCTCACTGACGACCAGACGCATATACCACTTGTGGTCAGCCGGAACGACATACCAGGGAGCTTCCTTTGTCGCCGTGTTGTTGATCGCGTCCTCAAAAGCGTCCTGATACGCATCCCAGTACTTGCGTTCCTCGAAGTCACTGCCTGAGAACTTCCAGTTCTTCTCCGGCTCTTCGATCCGGGACAGGAAGCGGCGGGCCTGCTTTTTTTTCGAGACATTCAGGAAGATCTTGACGGTCCGCACATTGTTGTGCCACAGATACTTTTCGTAATTACAGATATCCTCATACCGGTAATCCATGATCTTGTCCAGGTCGATTCTTTTCGCATTGGCCTGTGTCTTCCACATCTCCTTCACACGATAAACCAGGACCTCCTCATAATGGGAGCGGTTGAAGATAGCGATCTCCCCCTTCATCGGCGCTGCTTTCTCGATTCTCCACAGAAAATCATGTGCCTGCTCCACAGCGCTCGGTGCCTTGAACGCGGATTCATTTACCCCATGCGGTGACAGGCAGGTCAGCACAGCCGCAATCGTACCGTCCTTGCCGGCAGCGTCCATCGCCTGGAACAGGAAGATCACGCCTTCCTTCTTATCCGCGTACAGCCTTCTCTGCAGTTCCTCGATCTCAGCGAAGTTCTTCAGCATCCGTTCCTCGGCCTTCCCGCGGTCCTTTTCCATCGACCGCTCACTGGTCGAAACCTTGCTCAGCTTAAACTTCCTGCTGCCGTCGTACCGGTACTTCTTCAACATGATGCCACCTCCAGTCCTTTTCATTGATGATTCCTTCTGTATTCCTTATGTGATTCCCTTACTCTTTTTCTTTCGTCTTTTCCTGTCCTGCTGTTTTTTCTTTCTCCTCTTGCCCTTTCTCCTCCAGATACACAATTCCGCCGGATTCGCTGTCTATATGATCCACGTTAATGTATTCCTCCGCAGAGGAAGGCAGATTCTTCTTCTTTACGCGCCCCTGTGTCAGACGGTCCACAATGTACAGAATCAGCGCCAGGGACGGTACACCGATGAGCATACCGATAAAGCCGAACATACTGCCGCCCACAGTTACGGCTATGATCACCCAGAACGATGTAATTCCCGTAGAATCCCCCAGGATCTTCGGACCTATCAGATTACCGTCAATCTGCTGCAGGATCAGGATGTAAATCAGGAATATGATCCCCTTCGGCGGATCGGTCACGAAGATCAGGATCACCGTCGGTGTCGCACCGATATACGGCCCGAACACCGGAATGATATTGGTCACGCCGATGACAAAGGAGCACAGGATCGGATACGGCATCTGCATGATCAGCATGCTGAAATAACAGATCACGCCAATGATTGCCGAATCCAGGATCTTGCCGATGATGAAACCATAGAAGATTTCATTGGCCTTCCTTGCGATCTCCAGCACCACGTTCGCCTTGCCGGTCTCAAGCTCCGCGTACAGGAGCCGTTTGACATGGCCTGTATAACTTTCCTTGAAGAACAGCATATAGATCGCAAGGAACAGTCCGATCAGGAAATTGACAAAAATCATGATCACATCGGTGCCGACCGATGTCGCTGTAAAGATCAGATTCTGGCTGTCATTGATGTCTACGTTCAGATAGTTGGTAATCCACTGTACCGCGTTGGAGATACCGGCTTCAATCTGTCCGCTTGACTTTGCTTCCTGCATCGCATCCGTAAACTGGTACCCGGTCAGCTCATCCGCCCAGTCGATCACGCCGATGATTTTCTCATCCAGATGCGCCATCAGGTTCCGGACCGCCTCGTAGAACTGTGGTGCAACGAAAGAGAAAAACGCTGCAACCAGCCCGACCAGGATCACCGCGGACAGGACGACACAGATCACCCGCACCGCACGCTGTGCTTTCTTCCCCGGCTGCCGGCCCCGGCTCTTTTCAGCGAAGGAAAGGATATGCCGTTCCATGAATCCCATCATCGGATTCATCAGAAATGCAAACGCGCAGCCGATCAGCAGAGGCCTGAGTATGCGTAATACAGCGGAACAGGCAGCCCGCACGGCAGGAAGCTTATCCAGCACAAAATAAAACACAATCGCGGCCAGGACGATCAGAAGGATTCTTTTCTCTTTGGCTGTAAACCGCAGCGAATGCGATTTCTGGTTGCTCTTCAACTGTTCTTCGCTTCCTTTCTTTCCCGCTTCATGATGTACATATCCTTGTCCGCCCTGCGGACGGTATCAAATACCGAACGGTCCAGCCCGGAATTGTACACTGCGATGCCCACGGTGACATGTACCTGTTCCCAGGGAGGAACAGAGCCTGCACAGCTTTCCTGTTCTGCCATGCGAAACAGCCGGATCAGTTCATCCCTGTTTCTGTAATCTTCGTTCTGAAAGATCACAGCGAACTCATCGCCGCCGATCCGGAATACAGGACTGTGCCGGAAAATATTGCAGATCAGCCGGCACGCGGTCTTCAGGTAGATATCCCCCTTGTCATGCCCATACTGATCATTCACTGCCTTCAGGTCATCACAGTCAAAGATTCCCACTGCGAATTCTGTCCCTGCGCTGTTTGCATTGACCCTTTTCTGCAGCTTATCGATCGCGTCCGTGAAAGCGCCCTTGTTTCTGACAGAGGTCAGTGCGTCAACATATGCCCGCTTGTTCAGGTCATTGATATGCTCCTTCATATGATCCGCCAGATGCTTAAAGGTGGCAGTCAGCATGCCCAGCTCGTCGTCTTTGTCATACTGCAGGTCAAACTCATAGTTCCCCTTGTCCAGGCGCTCTGCGGCTTCTGTCAGTTCCTGGAGCGGCCTTGTGATCCGCCCGGTATAGAACAGTGTAAACGCGGACAGACTCAGAAGTATTACGGCAGAGATGGCAATAATCCCCCAGACCAGCCTGCGCCAGTCCCCATCCATCTCAGCGACCGGAACCGTGACATTCAGACGCATGTTGTTGCACAACACAAGCCATGCGGCCTGCTTCTCAACGCCTTCAAACGTATACCAGAGAAATGTGCTCCCCCCAACAGCGTTTTCCGGAAGAGCAGGCTTTTCTTCCGGTGTCATCTCAGAGACATCGATGCGCGGATGATAGAAAACTTCCCCTTCTTTATCACACAGGAACGCATATCCGTTGCGGTACAGGCGGATGCTGTCCACCTGCTCCGCCAGCACGGAATAATCCATTTCGATCCCGATCACTCCGACAAACCGGCCTCTCCACAAGATGGGTACATTGTAGGAAATAACCCTCACACCCAGGTTTTCTGTGACATAGGGCGGAAGCCAGACCGGCTCCCCTGTCTTTTTCGGAACCGTAAACCAGACCAGCTTCGAAGTATCCTCCGTGTCATAGAGAGAGATATCCGTCACTTCATGCTCGACAAATCCTTCTCCGTGGAGATTTGTGTACCAGAACCCCTTTACAGAGGAAGAGATCTCCGGATCAATCCGGTAGTAGTATGTCAGTACACCGTTTGTCCTTCCCGTCATCTCTTCAAAGTACTGTTTTGTACGCTCCACCTGGTGCTTCAGCACCCCGGCCTCAAGTCCTGACAGATTCTCCTCCGCGTAAGACGCCACCTTACCGACAGAATGCTGAATACTGTCAAAGAAGTAATCGATATTCCGCTGGCCGGTCTCGCACAGAAGCAGCAGCATCTGTTCAGACTCACGGTGTTTGCTTGTCCGGATAAACAGCACACTGACGAATGTGACAAGCGAAACTGCAATCACAGTAACGCAGACGGTCAACAGTGTGATTCTTGTGCGCAAAGAATGCATCCGCTTTCTACCTCTTTGTCAACCCTCTTCTCCGCCGGCACTTCCCTGAACCCGGTCAGCCGGCTCCCCGCGCGGCGCCTCCCCTTCCCCGGCACTGATCCGGCCGGAGCCGGCCATGGCGTTCCGGATAAAAGTCTCTTCAAACTCCAGACTGTGAAGCGGGCGGGAGAAGTAATACCCCTGCACCAGCTGACAGCCCAGATCCTTCAGAAGCTTCACCTGCTCCGCAGTCTCCACGCCTTCGGCGACCACAGGGACCTTCAGGTTCTTTGCGATATCCAGAATCAGTGCCACCAGGTGGATATCCTTCTCCTCATGCTCAATGTTTTTGACAAACGCGCGGTCCATCTTCAGAACATCGACAGGCATGGCAGACAGCATATTCAAGGAAGAGTAACCCGTGCCAAAGTCATCCATTTCAACCACATAACCCTTTTTACGCAGGCTCTCCACAACCCGGATCACCTGATCCGCGTTTTCTGTATAAACCGTTTCCGTCACCTCCAGCCTGAAGGAATTATGGTCCAGTTCATGATACTGAAGGATCAGATCAAGCGCACGCTCAAGGCCCGGATCAAACACATCCACTCTGGACAGGTTGACGGAGACCGGAATCGTAACACCGTACTCCTCCCGCCAGCGCACAGTCTGACGGGCAGCTTCCTCCCATACATTCTGGTCTACCAGCCTGATCTGGCCGTTCTTCTCAAGCAGAGGAATAAAATCATCGGGCGGGATCATACCAAGTTCCGGATGATTCCAGCGAACCAGAGCTTCCGCCCCGGCAAGTTCCGGCGGCTGGGCCTGGATATTGAACTTCGGCTGGTAATACACCTCAAATTCATAGGAATCAAGCGCCCGCCGGAGATCATTCAAAAGCCGCTGTTCGTAGATCTCACGGTCCCGGACCTTTTCATCAAAAATAAACAGGTGCTCCTTATAATGGTCACGCGCCATGCTGCATGCTGTGTTCGCCCGGTCAAACATCTGCACAGGCTCCAGATTCTTCTGCCATGGCATTACACCCATACGAAGGCGGATGCTTGCATTTGGCGCCAGTTCATTCAGGCTGTCCTGCAGACGGTCGAATATGCTCCTGTATTCTTCCGTATGTCTGCAGAATATGTCAAACCGGTCTGCCTCGAATCTGCCCGCGATTCCGCCGTACTGATCCGTGATCCGGCGAATCCCGCTTCCGAGCACACGCAGAACGCGGTCTCCAAACTCCCGTCCGTTCAGCGCATTGACAGAATGGAACTGTTCAATATTCAGCACGATAGCATCTTTCGGCTGTTCGGGATGCTCATGATACATACGGTCTGCATACTGGAAGAAGTAGTTC
>CAMIVF010000070.1 GCA_946401715.1 uncultured Clostridia bacterium
AGCTCCTGGATCCGGCAAAGTGCCAGCTCTACGGCCCGGATCTCTTCGTCATACGACGCCAGGGCAGCCTTCTTCCGGTACAGTCCCTCCAGTTCTTCTTTCAGTTCGTCCAGCTTCTGCCGTCTGAGCGAGATCTCTCTGTCGAGCACCTGCGCCCGGGCGATCCGTTCCACATCGCGGCCGCGCTGTTCCCTGTCCTCTTTCTCTCTCAGCTCCAGCTCCTTCTCTATCTGCGCCCGGCGCATTTCCTCCCGGAGCTGTTCTTTTCTGGCTTCCTCCTCCCTTGCCCTGAGAATCTGGTCCCGCGCTTTTTGCTCACGGCGCAGCGCTTCCTCCCGGGCAGCCGGGTCATCCGGATCTTCCCGGAATCCGAGATGGCGGTTGAGAAACGCTTCCCGCTTCAGCCGCCTTCTGATCTGCTCCTCCCTGGAAACCGGATGAAGAATCTTCCAGAGCAGGCTTACCCCGATCATTCCGACCAGAACGGCGCCTGCGGCTGCCGCATAGCGCATCCTGTGGTCTGTTGTAATCACTGCGCAGACGATCATCAGCACTGCCGTGACAAAAGACAGAAACACTGCCGCCGGGAGCAGTACCCCGTCGGTTTCTTCTCTCTCATCCGGCGCTTCGCCCGAAGAGGGATCTTCCGTACCTGCTTTCTTCTGCGCTTTGTCTGCAGCTCCGGGTGCTTCTGTACTTCCGGCATGCCCGGACCTGGCTGGCCCGGCTGCTTCTTCACTGCCGGCTTTCCCGCTGCCGGCAGATTCGGACGGTTCCGGACGCTTCCCGTTCTCCCGGTCTGCCTTCCGGTCTGCATCGCCGGGCGCTTCCGGGCCGGCATCAGTCTGCACATCGCCGACACGCTCAAAAGAAAGCGTCTCCTCCTTCCGGGCATTCTCATCGAGCCGCTTCTCCAGAAGCCGCTCCATGTCCCGGTTCACATACTCCGACTCCTGCGTCATTTCCCGGATCCGGCTCTCAATCTCCTCCAGCGCTTCCCGCTTTTCCTTCTCGAGCCCCTTCTTCTTCTTTTTCAGATCATCCTGCGCAGCGGAGACATCCAGGGAAGTGTCCGCTGTATGCTCCATATTCACCATGCAGTTTCTAAGGCGCTCACCGAGCCGGCCCCCGGCCGGAACCTGTGCCTGGCGGATATAGATGGTATTGTCAAAATCCTCCTCCGAAAGGCCTCCCGTAAAATAGCGGATTGCCGCATGCGGATCCTCTGCCTTCGTCCCATCCGTCTCGCAGACAACCTCCACGCTTTCCTCCCTGCGGGAGAAGTTCCGGTCGATCCGGTAGATCTTCCCTTCATACAGAAGCTTCAT
This sequence comes from uncultured Clostridia bacterium, assembly GCA_946401715.1. Classification (GTDB taxonomy): domain Bacteria; phylum Bacillota; class Clostridia; order Lachnospirales; family Lachnospiraceae; genus Porcincola. Next base: position 1,329 of record CAMIVF010000070.1, read on the forward strand.
GGAACCTGCGAACCAGGAAGGGTTCTCCCACGGCTCCCGCAGCTGGTATTCGTCCAGGCTGCGCGACCGGTTCCTGGTAATGCCGTAGAGCATGGCCCGGATAAAAGCATGCAGCGTACTCTTACCGGTTTCATTTCCGCCGGAAATGATATTGATCCCTGCATGCATGTCCAGGCGGTAGTCCGTAAACCTGCCAAAATGCTTTAAATGCAGCTGAATAATTTCCATCTATGCCTGCCTCATCCCCTGCGAAAGCAGAGCCTCCAGCCCGGCCTGCAGGGCTTTCTCCTCAACCGATCCTTTCTGCGCTCCCTCAAAACTCTCAATATAGCGGCCGATCAGCTGACCGCGGTATTGTTCCTTCAGCTCCTGCAGATGGAAGGCCGGTACTGACTCGTCCGTGACATCAAGAATCATACCCGCAGACCGGATCAGGTCTGCATCAAACTGTACCCCGGGGTGTCTCTGTCCCCGGATCACGACCCTGTAGATATTCTCCTTCCCCCGCTGTCCGATCACAGCCTGTACCTTGTCCCGCATGGAGAACACCGTGTCCGACTCGTCAGCGCCGACAGCGACGGTTATATATTCGCGCAGTGCCTTCCTGACAAAATGAACCTCCACAGAGGTTCCGTGCGTCTCCCCGATCAGATAGCCGTGCGGTCCTTCATCTCCGGCGTCAATCGGTGACAGCGCGCCCGGATAAAGCGCCTTGCCGGGAAGCACCACGGACGGTTTGTGAATATGTCCCAGCGCGATATAGTCAAATCCCGACCTCGCAAGCGCCTGCGGATCAATCGGGATGTGATCCCGGTCCCCGCCATGGGCAAGCAGAATGTGAAAGCATTCATTCCGGGAGGGACGCAGCCTGTCATACAGGTTCTGGGGAATCCGGCTCCTGTCATAAGAAAAGCCATACACCTCACAGCTCAGGGCCGGGAAGCGGATGCACTCTGCCTGCCGGTTTCCAAGAAACGCCACGTTCGGGGCAAACTCAAAGCTTTCCCATGCACTGTTCGGACTGCAGCAGTCATGGTTCCCCGCAATCAGCGCAAAGCAGATCCGCGGGTAGGAGCCCAGCAGATAGTTCACTTCCCGAAGCTCCTGCAGATCCGGTGTATGGTGAAACAGATCTCCCGCAATCAGGACCAGGTCCGCCCGCTCCTTCTCCGCGTCGGCGATCGAATCCCGGAAAGTCTCCCAGAGCTCTCTCTTTCTCTCCTTTGCCCACTCGAAGCGGCCATCCGGTTCACAGCCAAGGTGGACATCCGCCATATGCAGAAATTTCATGTGATCAAAGCTGTCCTTTCTGGATGAAAAATAAAAATACAGCAATAGTTTAGCATGGAATCCCATGCGATTCCATGCTATACTGTTTCCAGTCCTTATGTAACTGTTTTGTTTCACAGCGATTGTAACTGCTTACACAGAAGGGAGTTGAGTCTTATGGGAATGGTCAGTGAATTCAAAGAGTTCATCATGCGCGGCAACGTCATGGACATGGCAGTCGGTGTCATCGTCGGCGGAGCTTTCAACACGATCGTCAGCTCGCTTGTAGATGACATTATTATGCCTGTCATCTCTCTTGCGACCGGCAAGATCGATTTCACAAGCCTCTTTGTGGCGCTGGATGGCGGCACTTACAAGAGCCTTGCCCAGGCGAAGGAAGAAGGTGCAGCGGTATTCGCATACGGCAGCTTCATCCAGAACGTCCTGCAGTTTCTCATCGTCGCGTTCGTCCTGTTCCTTGTCGTCAAGGGCATGAACAAGCTGCGCAAGCCGGAGCCGGAGAAGGCACCGACCACCAAGATCTGCCCGTTCTGCAAGAACGAAGTTCCGATCGAGGCGACCAGATGCGGATTCTGCACCAGCGAGTTGTCCAAATAACGCCTGGTGGCAGGCAGCAGGGACGCTTCCCTGTTTCCATGAAAAAACAGACGGCTAATCTGCCGTCTGTTTTTTCATGCCATCGTGATTCGTCCTTCACGCTGCCATCGTCATTCGCTCTGCACCGCAGGGGATCTGCTTAACCCTGCTCCCGGAAAACAATCTCACCGGTCGCCGCGTCCATGCGATCGATGATGGCCAGAGACTCCACACGGATTCCCTTGCTGCGGATCAGCTCACCACCGGTCTGGAACCCTTTCTCGATGCAGATGCCGACGCCTTCGACGGTCGCTCCCGCTGAGAGAATCAGGTCAATCAGTCCGTTCACCGCACACCCATTTGCAAGGAAATCATCGATGATCAGGATATGATCCTCACTGCTGAGGAACTTTTTCGATACAATCACATCATAGGTTCTTTTGTGTGTGAAGGATTCAATCTTTGTATTGTAGATCTCGCCGTCCAGGTTCACACTCTGCGCTTTCTTCGCGAAAACCACAGGCACGTGGAAATGCTGCGCTGCAATCACTGCGATGCCGATCCCGGACGCCTCGATCGTCAGAATCTTGTTGATCGGCCGGTCCGCAAACAGCCGGCAGAATTCTTCCCCCATCCTGTTGTACAGATCTACATCCATCTGGTGATTCAGAAAACTGTCCACCTTCAGGATATTCCCCTCTTTGACAACGCCGTCTTTCCTGATACGTTCTTCCAGCAGCTTCATACCTGTCAACCCTCCTGACTGAACTTGCCTGTCTCCTGAATCAAACCCTCTATCTGCAATGCCTCACGGCCGGCAGCCGGAAGCTTTGCAAAACGGCAGGACCTGGTCCTGCCGTCTTCCTCACTCAAATTATTCTTCTTCGGACTCCGTCTCAACGGTGATCTCCGTCTCGTACGTTACCTCCATATGGAGCTCTGTCTCCAGAGAAGCCGGTCCCAGCTTGCCTGTTTCCGCCTCGGTCGATGCCACTGCTTCCGTCTCATCAGAGGCCGGAGCAGAATAGCTGCGGTCCTTCAGAAGAGCGGAAAGCTTCTCCGAATCGGTCTCAAACTTGGCATCCGCCATCCAGCCTTCGTAGATCTCATCGATCTTGTCCTGCTTGCGCTGTGTGACAATCTCTTCTTTCTTGTCCTCGGTCGCTTCCTTATCAAAAGCAGCCTTCACAAAGAGGATATAGAAGGAATCTCCTGCCTCGACGATATGATCCACAACCGTGCCATCCTCAAGGTCATTGGTCGCCTCAATGATCGCCGCATCCGGATAGGTATCATCCTTGCCGAATGTGAAGGAGGAGTTCGTCACGCCCGTAACCGCCTCTTCGGTCACTGCCGCGGCAGCAGCCTCAAAGTCGGTCTTGCCGCTCGTGATCTCGTCGAGCTGTTTCTGTGCCATCTCATGGTACTTCGCCTTCGCTTCCGCCATCGCAGGATCTTCGCTCTCTGTCTCTTCCGGTGCCTGAGCCACTTCCGTCTCAGCCTGCGCCGCTTCGGTCTCAGCCTTCTCCGTGTCAGAGGACTTCGTCTTGCTCGACGCCTCTGTCTCGACGACGCTGGTCTCACCCTCGGTCAGCGCCTGCACGTCTGCTTCCGTCTGGACTGCATTCTCCACGTCCGCCTCGGTGGCGGCCATCTCAGTCTCGGTCTCTGACTCTGCTTCTGTCGTCGGCGTATAGCGGATGTAATCAACCGTTCTCTGCGCCGCTTCTTCATCAGACACGTTCGTGTCAACGTCAGCAGTCATTCCAACCTCAACCTTCGCCTTGATCGCGCAGAGCGTCAGGTAACGCTCAACCGTCTCCTGGGTCGCGCTCATGGAAGCAAGCGCCTTCTCATCGTTATTTGCAATGAACTGCGCTGCCGCGTCACTGATGGCTTTCTTCTCATCGTCTGTCAGGGATACGTCATAATCCGCTGCGTGATCCTCTGCCAGAAGCATCTTCTCGATATCTTCCCCGATGTTCGCCTTGAAATTATCCCAGGTGGAGATACCCAGTCCCTGGCCGTCATCCATCGCCCAGATATCCTGCTGCATCATCGATCCGTAATAAGCGTAGAGATCATCCACCTTGGACTGCTCATAACGGAGTGCAAAATTGGCGAAATCCGCGTCTACCTTCTTGCCATTATATGTAAAAGCCGAAATTCCTTCCGATTTCTTTCCGCAACCACTCAGGGCGCCCGCGCACATCACGGCAGCAAGTGCCAGAGCCGCACCCTTCTTCCAAACCTTTTTCATCAGACTCTTCTCCTTCTTGTTGCAAATCCTTGTCTCTGAGGACACCCGAATATTATAAATGGTTTACGCGGGAACTTCAACCGCAATTTTAGACGGCAGGGTTACTATTCACGGCCGCTCTGAGACCGAATCCTGACTCGTCACGCTTGCGTGTAAGAGGCAGGTTCAAGGCTCAGAGCATGGCCGCGAAGCCTTCGTAAGCAGTGGATCCCGTCGACGCTCCTGCTCATGGTGCCCGGCGGGGGCTCTTCGCCGGCGGCTGATCGATGGGGCAGTTCATATACCTCTCTCAGAACAGTTCCTGCTTCATGTCCCGGATCAGCTCCTGTGTCCGGGACAGCACGTCAGGGACAACGCCTCCCTTCAGCGGAAGCGCATATGTAAAATAGGAGTGCTCCCCTGCCACAAACCGCAGCCTGCGCTGGTACTTTCCCATGAAGGGTCCGATCCTGTCCACATCGAGCGGTGCCTTCTGCCAGAAGGTAAACCGTAGCTCCGGCCCCTTCTGCGTCAGTTCCGTAAGGAAGCAGTCATGCGCCATGCTCCGCAGCAGCGCCACCTTCAGCAGGTTCTGCACATTGACGGGCGGCTCCCCGTAGCGGTCCATCAGCTCGTCCAGCATATCCTCGTAATCCGTTTCCCCGGTAATCGAAGCGATCCGCTTATACAGATCCAGCTTCTGGTTTTCATTCGGAATATAGAAGTCAGGAAGAAACGCATCGATATTCAGATCCAGCGTCGTCTCGAACTCATCATGAATCTCCGTCTCACCCCGGAGCCTCATCACAGACTGGTTCAGCAGCTTGCAGTAAAGATCATAGCCGACCTCTGCCATATGGCCGGACTGTGCCTTTCCCAGCAGGTTTCCGGCGCCGCGGATCTCGAGATCCCGCATGGCAATCCTAAAGCCGGATCCCAGCTCCGTGTATTCCCGGATGGCACCGAGCCTTTTCTCCGCCGCATCTGCGAGAATCCGGTCCGGCTTGTACATGAGAAATGCATACGCGGTCCGGTTTGACCGTCCGACACGGCCCCGCAGCTGATAGAGCTGGCTGAGGCCGAGGCGGTCCGCGTCACAGATAATCATCGTGTTCACATTGGCGATATCCAGGCCTGTCTCGATGATCGTTGTCGTCACCAGCACATCCGCCTCCCGGTTGATGAAATCATACATGATGTCTTCTATCTTGCTTGCCGGCATCTTGCCGTGCGTGTAGACAACGTGCGCCTCCGGCACCAGCCCCGCTACCCTGGCAGCCATATCGGCGATGGTCGATACGTGATTGTAGACCAGGTAAACCTGTCCGCCGCGCGCGATCTCCCGTATGATTGCCTCCCGGACCGTCTCATCGTTGTATTCCATGACAAAGGTCTGGATCGGCAGGCGGTCCTGGGGCGCCTCCTCCAGGACGCTCATGTCGCGGATTCCCGCAAGGCTCATGTGGAGCGTGCGGGGAATCGGCGTAGCGGTCAGTGTCAGGACGTCTACATCGCTGCGCATCTTTTTGATCTTTTCTTTATGCGCGACGCCAAAGCGCTGCTCTTCGTCGATGATCAGAAGACCAAGGTCCTTGAATTTCACGTCCTTTGAGAGCAGTCTGTGCGTTCCGATGACGATGTCAACCAGGCCGGAAGCCAGGCCCTTCAGTGTCTGGTCGGTCTCCGCCTTTGTATTGAACCGGCTCAGCATGCCGATGCGGACAGGATAGTCCTTCATCCTCTGGAGGAAGGTGTTGTAATGCTGCTGCGCGAGAATCGTGGTCGGCACGAGAAACGCTGCCTGCCGGCTCTCACACACTGCCTTGAAGGCGGCACGGATGGCAATCTCCGTCTTTCCGTATCCCACGTCGCCGCAGATCAGGCGGTCCATGATCTTCGAAGATTCCATATCCTTCTTGGTATCCTCGATCGCCTGCAGCTGGTCCTGCGTCTCTTCAAAGGGAAACAGCTCTTCGAACTCTGTCTGGAAGGAAGTATCCGGCCCGTAAGCGTAACCCTTCCGGTTCGCCCGCACCGCGTACAGATCCACCAGGTCCTGCGCCACCTCTTCCACTGCCGCCCGGACTCTGGATTTCGTGTGCGACCAGGTCTCCCCGCCAAGCTTCGAAATTCTGGGCTTTCTGGCGTCGGATCCGGCATACTTCTGAATCAGGTCCAGCTGCGAGGCCAGGACATACAGGTTTGAATTCCCGGCGTACTCGATCTTCATGTAATCCTTCTGGACGCCGTCAGTCTGAATCTGCTCGATTCCCCTGTAGATGCCGATTCCGTGATTCTCGTGAACCACATAATCTCCCGGATGCAGCTGCGTGAAGGAGGCGATGGTCTTGCCGCTCTTTGCTGTCTTGCGGCGCTTCTTCCTCTCGTGTCCGAAGATATCCGATTCGCTCAGTACGGCAAACTTCAGCATCGGGTACTCATACCCCCGGTGTGTGTTCCCGTAGGTCACCATGACCTCCCCGCCCTGAAGAACGCGGTCTTCCTTTTCCGAGTAAAATGAAATCACGCCGTTGTCGGTCAGGTCGCGCGCCAGACGCTGTCCCCTGGTTCTGGAGGCACAGAGCAGAACGACTCGTGCTTTCTGCTTTTTATAGCGTGCCAGATCTTTCACCAGCATCTCGAAATTGCTGTTGTAGACACCGCAGCCGGCAGCCTGGATCTCATACCGCCCGGCAACCGGATACGGACACTTGGCCCCGGAATGCGTCGTCAGACCGATCAGTCCTCTCTCAGACAATCTGCCCTCGATCTGCTTCCCGGTAAAGAGCATGTTCGCCTGTCCCGGCAGAACATATCCCTTCTCCAGCCGGTGAGAAAGGCTGCTTCTGAATTCCTCCTCTGCCTCCTTCGTACTCTGGGAAGCGCGGGACGGTTCGTCCATGAAAAACACGGTTCCCTCCGGGAAATAATCCAGCAGGGACACCGCGTCAGGATAGAAGTAATCGCACAGCCCCTCCATCACGGAAGTATCCCCGAAGTCTTCGATTCGTTCCCTGGCATCCTTCGCGATCCTGGCCGCGCGCGTTGCTTCCTCCGGCTGCTGCAGCTGCCTGAACTTCTTTTCCTGTGCGAGCGCTTCCTTCCGGATCCGCTCCAGTCCCTTCCCGGTGATCGCATGTGAGGTTACAAACTCAGCCGCCGGATAGATCCGCACGCCCTGCGTCTGTTCCTTCGTCCTCTGTGACTCCACGTCAAAATATCGAATACTGTCGATCTCATCTCCCCACAATTCAATCCGGACCGGGTTCTCCTCCGTCAGGGGGTAGACATCAAGGATGCCGCCCCGGGACGCATACTGTCCCGGCGCTTCCACCATGTCCACTCTCTCATATCCCATCAGGGACAGGACCTGCTTTTCCTCCTGCGGATCGATCTCATCTCCTTCCGCATAAGACCGGATCGCGTCCATCCAGTCCTCCGCCTTCATACAGTGGCTCATCAAAGACCGCTGGGTCAGCACGACCGTGACCCGCTCGCTGCCCAGACCGGAAGTAATCTCCGCAAGCGCCTTCATACAGCGGATCCTCTGCGTCGTCAGCGTACGGCTGGCCAGGTCCGCCTGGAAGAAAAGAAAATCGCGCGCCGGATAGAGGAGCACATTCCGGTCAAAAACCCGGTAGTCCTCACAGATTTCGCGCGCTCTCAGATCATCAGGCGCAATAATGCAGGTGACCGGATAGTCCCTGGCAAGGCACCCGATCAGGTGGGCCTTCTGGGAATCTATGCAGCCGCCTGCCAGAATCATTCCCTGATGCGGTTTTTTCTGCATTCTGCGCCGGATCTGCGTGAATGCTTCCATCTCTTCCATCGGCGCATACAGTGCTTGAATCATGTCTGGCTCTCCACAGCGTTATATTCACTCATCACCCTTTCAGGCGGCTGGGTCAGCAAAGCCTGCGCGGCCTGCGCGGCCTTCTCGAAAGCTTCTGCCATCACCACGCGTTCTGACAGAGGAAAATGCCCCAGCACCCAGTCCACCTGCGCATAGGCTTCCGGCTGGTGTCCCGTTCCGATCCTGACGCGCAGGAAATGATCGGTGCCAAGCAGGTCGATGATACTCTTCATTCCATTGTGGCCGCCTGCCGAGCCCTTTGCGCGGACCCGGATCCTTCCGGGATCCAGGCTGATGTCGTCATACATCACGATCAGCTGCGTGGCCGGATCAGCCTGATAGTAATCACACGCCGCCCGGACAGCCTCTCCGCTGAGATTCATAAAGGTCTGCGGCTTCATCAGCAGCACGGGAACACCGTCTATGACGCCGGTTCCGCACAAAGAGCGGAACTTCCCCTGCGTTACGCGGATCCGGAAACGGTCTGCCAGGATGTCCAGCGCTTCAAATCCACAGTTGTGTCTTGTCTTTTCGTATTTCCGGCCGGGATTTCCCAGCCCTGCAATTATTATCATGTCAGTATCATACCGGCATCTGCCGGTGCTCCATATCATGATGTTGGGGTCAAAAGTACCTTTTGCCCCCAACTATGATGTACGGATCGC
>CAMIVF010000071.1 GCA_946401715.1 uncultured Clostridia bacterium
GGATTCTGTCACAGCGGCCACAGTCCTGACCACCAGTCTGCGATCTTATCCCAGAGTGTCGGTGCCTTCAGCTCTTCGCCGTAGCGGTCGCACTGATATGCTTCCGCATTGGCTCCGCCTTCCTCATAGGCCAGGTGGTAGTAGTGCGTATCCAGATGGATGCCGCGCACGCCGTCGATCATACAGTGCGGCTGGATCTTGATCCGGCCGTTAAACGCTTTCTCGGTCGGGATCCTGATCGTCACGACATGTACCCCGGGCTCTTCTTCCACAGAATCTGACCAGGAGACATAGTCCTTGCCATTGACGATGTAGCCGTACATATGCATCGATACATGGAAGCTGTCGACTTCATCGCTGGTGACGTTCTTCAGCACCATCGTGATGGTCTGCGCTTCCGGATCGTAATCCTTGTATTCGATCTCCGCTGAGACTTCCTGCAGGTTCGACTTTTCATCCATCCACTTGGAGGCTTTCTGGAGTTCCGTGTTCACGAAATCGAGACCGTCCCGCTCCACAAGGGTATCCTCGGAAGAGAACAGGTTCGTTCCGAGGCCAAGGCGGTTGCCTTCGATCTCGACGCCGAGTGCAGCCAGCGTGGTCGGGAAGTTGTCGATCGTCGCGAATTCTCTGTAGTCGTCCCGCTCCGGGGTGACAGCCGCGTTGATGTAGGCGGTATAGCATTTTCTCCGGTAATCATAGGACGCGGAGGAGCAGAATTCCTTATTCATGGTCGGATGGTCGCCGGACAGGACGATCGTCGTATTCTCGTACCAGGGCTGCTCCTGGCACCATTCCACAAAGTCTGCCACCTGGTTGTCCGAGCATTTGATGACATTGGCGTACTGCTCTTCATACTCATCATCGCACAGCTGGCAGACATAGCCGTTCGGATAGTGCGTATCGACGGTCAGCATTGTGAAGTCAAACGGCTCTTCCTCTGCACCCAGTACCGTCAGCCGGTCCTTGGCAAACTGGAACAGCTTCTCATCCTCGAAGCCCCACCATACCTTGTAATCGCTGGGCAGCTCTCCGTTGGTGGTGTAATACTTCCAGTCGTAGAAATCATACGCGCCGTGCTCCGTGAAGCACAGACGCCTTCCGCCGAAGGTTGCATCCGAGCCGAAGCTCATCTCCATGTTATAGCCCTGTGCCTCCAGGATATCGCCCAGGCAGGTGAGGTCCGAGAAGAACGAGGTCTGCGTATTCATGAAGTTGGTGCCCACGCCCTTGAGCTCAAGCGGAATCTTCAGCGGCAGGCCGCTCGTGGCCGCAAACATGCCGCCCATGGTCCATGTCGAATACTTGAGCGAATTGCCTCCGTCCAGAACCGACTTGTCAGAGCCGGAGAAATTCTCGTTTTCTTCGGAAATCTTCGTCAGGCGGGGGATATAATTCGTGTCGAACAGGCCGCCGTTCTCCTTGTCCGAATAGGAAACCTCCATGGATTCCAGGAAGATATAGATCAGGTTGCGCTTTTTCTCAGGGAAGGTAAGCTGTACAGTTGCGGGGTCCGCATAGTTTTCCTCGATGTAAGTGGAATCCTCTCCCAGAGAACTCAGATGCTCGGAAATGCCGAGCTTGTTCCACAGGCCGACGATCTGAATCATACCGAAAACCGTCGCGGCAGTCGCGCAGGCCGGCAGCAGCCAGGTACGCAGAATGTTTCTGGCTTTCGTATTCTTTTTCTCATAATCCTTGCGGAGCGCATCCGCCATCTCAGGCGTCAGTTCCGCCGGAAGCCTGGTTTTCTTTCCGTCTTCTCCCTTTACCTTCTTCCCCTTCGGGGGCTGTTTCTTCATCAGGAACTTGTGCTCGACAAAAATCAGCACCGCCAGGATCACAACACCAGGCAGAACCGCGTACAGGAAGAAGCTGCTGATAATGCCGGAATCCGTACCGTTCAGTGGCTGCGTCATTGTGAAAATGACTTCGTCCAGGGTCAGGTCGCCCCACTCGTCCAGGACCCACTGGGCAGCACGGCCCGCGATCACAAAGAACGTGATGACAAAATATAGAAGGAACCGGATTACCTTCGTCCGGGTCTTTTCCCTCGTAAACTCAGTTGAACTGCTCATGTCTTACCTCTCTTTTGCATAAAAAACCGAAAGGCATTATATCAGTTTCATTTCCCTTACTCAATATTCCAGTCAAAAATTCATATTTTTTTCGCTTTCGCCCGCCGCTGTGACCGGATACAGGCAAAGATGTGCAGACAAAAACAGAGCTGTCACACCATCAACCGGTGCGGCAGCCCTCTGTCTGCAGACGACTCCGGTCACGCAGTCACCCCAGCCCGCAAAGTGGCTGGGGGTTGTATCGACGTGTTTATTCCGGTCTGAGGTTGTTCTGATGGTTCGTTCCGACGGGTTCGTTTACACTCTCTTTGAGATGATGTACTTCGGCCGCCCTTTGACCTCTTCATAGATCCGGGCGATGTAATATCCGATCACGCCAAGCGAAAACATGACCACGCTGCCGATCAGAAGAATCAGGAGAATAACGGTTGTGAAGCCCTCCACCGCGTGTCCGGTGCAGTACCGGACCAGTGTCTGTATGCCCAGAACCACAGCCAGCAGAAATACAACAATCCCGGCGCCTGTCACGATCTGCATGGGAGCGGCCGAGTATCCGACGATGTTGCTGATGGCATAGGCGATCAGCTTACTCGTAGACCACTTGGTCTCCCCGGCCTCGCGCTCCTGCACGTCAAACTCCACCTGCGTCTGGCGGAATCCGATCCATGAGCTCATGGCACGGAAAAATGCATTTCGCTCGGGCATCTCCAGGATGCTGTCCACGGCCTTCCGGTCCAGCAGCTTGAAGTCCGACGCACGGGACATGTCGATCTTTACCGCCTTTGACATGATCCGGTAGAAGATCCCGGTCGCCGTACGGTGGGCCGCAGACTCTTTGCCGCGGGTGCGCTTGACACCCTCAATCACCTCATAGCCCTCTTCCCATTTACGGTACATTTCGATCAGTGTCTGCGGCGGGTGCTGCAGGTCGCAGTCCATCACCGCCACACAGCTGCCCTTTGCCTCGGACAGTCCGGCAAAGATGGCTGCCTCTTTCCCGAAATTGCGGGAAAAATGTACGCCGCGCACGCTTTCATAGCTCTCATGGGCTTCGCAGATCTGCCTCCACGTCCCGTCCTTTGAACCGTCGTCAATAAAGAGCAATTCATGCTGAATGTGCTCGTCAGAAAGCAGATCCTCCAGAACACCTGCGGTCCGGAGAATCATCTGTTCTTCGTTGTAGGACGGAATCACGACTGAAAGCATATACGACACTTTACTCTTTCTTTCGGAAAACGATCAGCTTCGAAAACACATAGTTCAGAATCATAACCACTACGCTGACCAGGATCTTGGCCCACATACCCTTTACGCCGAACAGTGTCTGGCTCAGGCCAAGCTTCACCAGAAGCGGAACGCTGACGATCTCAAAGATCCCTGTCAGAATCCTGGCGCTGATAAAGAGCGCCGCCTCGCGCAGGACAAACCGGATCTCCCAGTTGAAACTGCGAAATACCCACAGTTTGTTCGTCACATAAGCAAAAAGCACTGCGGCAATCCAGGCCACAGCGTTCGATACCGCCACACTCCAGCCGGCCAGCTGAACACAGAGGGCATAAACCGCCCAGTTCACAAGTGTTGTAAGAACACCGGTAACAAAGTAGACAATCAGTTCACGATATTTGCCGTACAGGGATGTAATCTTTTCCATAACGCGGGTTATCATAGCATTTTCCGCGCTCTCTTTGCAACCGTCTTCGTACAGTCCGCCGTCAGGAGGACGCCGTCGCTGCGGTATTCCAGTGAAAGGATCCTGGCATGCTCTGTCAGATAAGCCTGTACGGCTCCTTTCTGATATGGAATCTGAAACGTCTCAACGGTATTATCGCTCTCCAGTTTCTCGAGGATCACTTCCGTCAGCAGTTCGATCGAAGCCGGGTCTTTGGCCGAGATGTATACTCTCTCATTTGTAATCCCGCCAACGTCCCCTTCTTTCATACCCCGTCGGGGATACCGGCCATGGCCTGAAACAGCGGTCTGGCTCCTTTCAGATGTGTCTGGCGCAGCGGTGATTCCGCTACTGGCCGGTGCAGCCGGACTGCCTGACAGGTCACACTTGTTGAATACCGTGATCATCGGAATGTGCCCCGCTCCAAGGGATGCAATGGTATCGAGCGTTGTCCGGATCTGTTCTTCGCTGTGCGGGTCGGAAGCGTCCACCACCTGGAGCAGCACGCTGGCCTGCGTCACCTCCTCCAGGGTAGAGTGAAATGCTTCCACCAGTGCAGTGGGAAGATCCCGGATAAAGCCGACCGTATCGCTGAGCAGGAATTCCCTGCCCTTCTCAGGCATGATCCTGCGCACACTGGTGTCAAGCGTCGCGAAAAGCATGTCCTCGGCAAAGACCTTCTTGCTCTTCCCGTCGCTGCTTCCTTCCGGCATCCACCTGTCGATCATGGCATTCATGATGGTGGACTTTCCCGCGTTCGTATAGCCGACCAGCGCGACATGCGGGATCCGGGATGCGGTACGCTTCTTTCTCTGAATCTCCCGTTCCCGGCCAACCACCTTCAGCTCCCTGCGCAGCTCGCTCAGCCTGTGATCAATGGTCCTGCGGTCGATTTCCAGCTGTTTTTCGCCCTCGCCGCGGGAGGACATGGATCCGGAAGCGCCGCCCTGCCGGGTCTGTGTCTGCCACAGCCCGCTCAGACGCGGCTTCAGGTACTGCAGCTTCGCCAGTTCTACCTGCAGCTTCGCCTCCCTGGTGCGCGCTCTGCGCTCAAAGATCTCAAGGATCAGGCGGGTCCGGTCTGTGACCGGGACCTTCAGCAGCTTCTGCAGGTTTCTGATCTGGGACGGGGACAGCGTGTCATTGAAGATCACGCGGGACACTTCCATGTTCTGCGCAAGCTCCGCGATCTCATTTGCTTTCCCCTGATGCACATACAAGGCCTTGTCCGCCTGCTGCAGCTTCTGCGTCACCGTGCAGACACATTCCATCAGACACGCCCGGGCAAGCTCCTCCAGCTCCTCCATGGAAGCGGTGAATTCTTCCTCCGACGCAAAGCTTAAGTCTGCTGTTTTCCAGACCCCGGCCAGGATGACCTCTTCCCGTTCTCCTGTCTGTGTCTTTGTGCTCAGTATGTCATCTGATCCGAATAATACAGCCATCCTGATCCTCGTATGATCGTGTCATCGTTTCCAAGCCTCCGGCGGATCGCAGCCGCATGTTCCGCCGTTTCGTGTACCGCAGTCGCATGTCCTGCGGCCGCGCCATCAGCAAGTCAGGAAGAGAAGCCCAGATAGCGCATTGCCTCCGCGCGGCGCTGCGCGAAGACGCCATAAAAATCGTCCACATTCCAGTCACACAGATAGAACTGCCGGAGCAGGTATATACAGATCTGATTGCGCAGCTTACTTTCCGGGTCAGCCCCCTCCAGCAGGCGGCGCGCAGACGCAAGGAGTTCATGCCAGTCCCGGCAGAATGCTTCATATGCGGCAAGATTCGGAATGCCGAGCCACTTTTTTACCTTGATCTTGGTTCCGTTGCAGCGCGTGCATTCATTGACCTGGAGAATATAGCGGAAGTCACCGTTCTCCCAGCTCCGGCCAAGCGGATACAGACGGCAGATGCCCGGCCGGAAATCATGGATCGTGCAGCGGCCGTCCTCCCCCAGGTAAGGGCAGGCCATGGCCTCCTCCTGCGCGCCTTCCTGCGCGTTTTCCTGCGCGCTGACCCGGTCACTATGGTCTGCGGTGTTTTCCTGCAGCATTTTCTGATCCGGCACGCCGGCCGGCGCTTTTTCCGGATCTGCTTTCTGCACCAGCTTCAGCACCGGCAGGATCAGCCCGTCAATCACCTTCAGCTCGATGGTCTCATTCAGCAGTTCCTCAAAGCTCTGTCCGAGAAAACGATTCAGTTCGAACACGTCCAGCGGATCCAGCACAATGACGGGGCCCATCCGGCAGCAGTCGGAGCACCCCTTACAATCATCTGTCCCAATCTTCACCAGGTCATTTGCTGTATAAAACCGTCCGTCGGACAGTTCTTCCACCGTCTCTTCTCTCCACATTGTTATAGTTCCCTCAGCGCGTCCTTCATACGCTTCACGTATTTCCCGACCTCGGGTGCCGCGTCCCTGCCATGCTCTGTAATGATCCGGATGATCGCGGATCCGACAATCGCGCCGTCGGACTGCGCTGCCATCGCGGCTGCCTGCTCCGGTGTCGAGATACCGAATCCGACTGCGCAGGGGACGTTGGTCACAGAGCGGATCTTCTGCGTGATTGCACCAATGTCGGTCGTAATCTTTGTCCGCACGCCGGTAACGCCCAGAGAGGAAACAATATAGATAAAGCCCTCCGCGTCACTGGCGATTCCGGCGATCCGCGCCTCACTGGTAGGCGCGATCAGAGAGATCAGATCAATCCCGGCCGCCCGGCAGGCTTCCCGGAACTCACCCTTCTCCTCATAAGGCACGTCCGGGAGAATCAGTCCGTCGATCCCGGCCTGCGCACAGCTGCGGCAGAAGCCGAAACGCCCCCGGTCTTCCCCGCCGGCCCCGTCGAGCGGTGCATCGCCACCTTCATGATAAGAATATACCACATTTGCGTATGTCATAAAAACCATTGGAACCGTGATCCCGTCTTTCTCGCGAAGATCTTTTACAAACGCCAGGATCCGGTCCGTCGTCACGCCGCCCTCCAGCGCAATGACATTGGCGGTCTGGATCACCGGTCCCTCCGCGGTCGGGTCCGAGAAAGGAATCCCGATCTCGATCAGATCCGCGCCGTTGTCCTGCGCTGCCTTGACCACCTGCCTGGTCGTTTCCAGATCCGGGTACCCTGCCGTGATAAACGGGATAAAGGCCTTTCCGCCTGCGAAGGCTTCCCTGATTCTGCTCATACTGTGTCCTCCTCGTCTGTAAACCAGTGTTTCTATCTGACTTGCGCGGTCAGCTGCCGCTTACTCCTCAATCGCTGCGCCCCTATACCGGGCCACTGCCGCACAGTCTTTATCACCCCGGCCGGAAATGGTCACGACCAGAATCCGGTCCTTGCCCATGTCGGGCGCGATCTTCATCGCATGCGCGATTGCGTGAGAAGATTCAATGGCCGGAATGATGCCCTCGATCCTGCTCGTGTATTCAAATGCCTGCACCGCTTCTTCGTCCGTCACCGGTACATACTGTGCCCGTCCGGTCGAGTGCAGGTATGCATGCTCCGGCCCGATTCCGGGATAATCCAGGCCTGCGGAGATCGAATAGACCGGGGCGATCTGCCCGAATTCATTCTGGCAGAACAGGCTCTTCATCCCGTGGAACACACCCAGCCTGCCGGTACTTACCGTCGCTGCCGTCTCAAAGGTGTCAATTCCGCGTCCGGCCGCCTCGCAGCCAATCAGCTGTACGTCCTTGTCGTCAATGAAATGATAAAAGGAGCCGATCGCATTGGATCCGCCGCCCACACAGGCCAGGACCGCGTCAGGAAGGCGCCCCTCGATCCCGAGAATCTGTTCCCTTGCCTCCCGGGAAATCACCGCCTGGAAGTCGCGTACGATCGTCGGAAATGGATGCGGCCCCATCACGGAACCGAGACAGTAATGGGTGTCCGCAATCCGGTTTGTCCATTCACGGAAAGCCTCTGAGACGGCATCCTTGAGCGTCGCCGTTCCACTCGTAACCGGAACAACATCCGCGCCAAGCAATTTCATTTTATAGACATTCAGCGCCTGGCGCTCCGTGTCGACCTTGCCCATGAAGACCACACACTCCATCCCGAAGTAAGCGGCGGCTGTGGCAGTGGCGACACCGTGCTGCCCCGCGCCCGTCTCCGCGATCAGCCGCGTCTTGCCCATTTTCTTTGCAAGCAGCGCCTGGCCGAGCACATTATTGACCTTGTGCGCACCGGTGAAATTCAGGTCCTCCCGCTTGAAATAGATCTTCGCGCCTCCCAGATCCTGCGTCATTTTCTTCGCAAAATACAGCCGGCTCGGCCGGTTCGCATACTCTGCGAAAAGCGTCGACAGCTCGCTCTGGAACGCCGGATCCTTCTTATAGTGCGTATACGCCTCGTCCAGTTCAATGACTGCGTTCATGAGCGTTTCGGGAATGTACTGTCCCCCGAACTGCCCGAATCTTCCACTCGCATCCGCCGTGGTTGCCATAGCTACCTCCTTCTGATCTCTGATCGGAATCGTCTTTCCTTCCATTGCAGCTTATTCTTTTGATTTCTGTTTCGCTTTTTCGGCGTACTCTCTGACAGCCTTCACGAACAGCCTCACCTTAACAGCGTCCTTGACATGGTCCGTTTCCACACCGGAACTGACATCCACAGCCACCGGCTTCGCCATGTCGATCGCCTCCCGGACATTTTCCGGTGTCAGCCCGCCTGCCAGCATGAAGTCTCTTCTGACTCTGCCGGCGAGCAGCCAGTCGAACGCTTCTCCGCTTCCGCCTGCTCCATGGTCAAGCAGAATCAGATCCGCCGGACAGATCTCAGCACGCCGGGCCAGATCTTCTGACTGCCTCTGTGCGGCAGCATTTCCTGCCGCGCCGTCGGTTTCCTTTGTCAGGCTGCCGGCTGTCTCTGCCAGGCCGCCGGCTGTCTCTGCCATGCTGCCGGCTGTCTTTGCCAGGCCACCGGCTGCCGTCCTTGTCTTGGCAGGAATATCCACGCGAAGTGCCTTGATCACTTTCTTTCCCGTGCGCGCTCTGATCATACGGATCACATCGACACTTTCCGATCCGTGCAGCTGAATCACATCCATCAGCCCCTGCTCTGCAAGGGAACAGATCCACTCCGGATCCTGGTCCAGAAAAACCGCGACACGCAGGATTCTTCTGTCCAGGCCGGCAGCAAGCTCTGCCATCTTCTCCGGTGTGACCGTGCGCTTCCTGCCCTCCGCCAGGATGAAGCCTGCATACTCCGGCAGCAGTTCATTCACGATCCGGATGTCCTCCGGCCGCTGCAGTCCGCAGATCTTGATCCGGACAGGCTTTACAGGCTTTCTGTCTGTGCTGGTTTTCATGATTTCCTTTCTCTCACTGGCACTGCTTTCATACGCCCTCAGAAACTTCGCAGACTTCTCAGCATTGCCGTCTTGTCCTTTGCCCGCATCAGCGTCTCTCCGACCAGGCAGGCATCGGCCCCGGCTTCTCTCATCGCCCGCACATCTTCTGCGCTGCGGATCCCGCTTTCCGCCACAAACAGGATTCCATCCGGGACCAGTTTCCGAAGGCGCTCCGAGTTATGTACGTCCACTGTGAAATCCTTCAGGTTCCTGTTATTTACCCCGATCATTCGTGCACCTGCTGCCACAGCCATACGAATCTCCTCCCCGTCATGTGCCTCGACCAGCGAAGACAATCCCAGACTGTCTGCAATCCGGAGATATTCCTCCAGCGTCTTTGCATCGAGCAAAGAACAGATCAAAAGCACAGCAGATGCGCCAAGCACCTTCGCCTCATAGATCATGTATGGTTCCACCGTGAAGTCCTTCCGGATACACGGTGTCTGAACCCGCCGGGCAATCTGCTGCAGATAGTCACCGCTCCCGAGAAACCACTTTGGCTCCGTCAGCACGGAAATGCACTCTGCTCCGGCCGCTTCGTATTCCTTCGCAATCTCCAGATACGGAAAGTCTTCCGCGATCAGGCCTTTGGAAGGAGACGCTTTTTTTACCTCGCAGATAAAGCCGATGTCAGGACCTGACAGTGCCTTTTCAAATCGGAACATTGTCTGCGCTGCGCGCTCTTCCCCGGCCATGCGCTCCGCGAGATTCTTGATCTCTTCCGGGCTGACGGTTTCCTTCGCCTTCTCCACGCGGATTCTTGCATCATCCGCCAGTTGATCCAGTATTGTCATCTTGCCAACTCCTGTCTTTCCATCTGTCTCAGTTGGGTTAGCCCCTGCAGGC
>CAMIVF010000072.1 GCA_946401715.1 uncultured Clostridia bacterium
ATGGTGCGTTCCCGACAGGTACCACAATGGTTGTAAAGGATGTCGCGGACGAGGAGACATTGACTTCCATCGAGGAAGCGGCAATTGAAGACGTTTCAGAAGACAAGGAGAGCGGCAGCAGGAAGGTCAGCAGCGTACATGCAGTGGATATCACTTTCCGGGACGCTGATGGAAACGAGATCGAGCCAAAGCAGCCGATCCGTGTATTCATGACACCGGTAGAACTTCCCGAAGAGAGCAATGATGATCCGGTCATCGTACATGTGGACAATGACGGAAATGCCGAGACGATTCAAGAAGCAGCAGGCAGTGATATTCCGCCCGTCCTGGTGGGAACTGAAACCGTTGCCTTTGAAGCGGATTCCTTCTCCATATATGCGCTGGTTTATACAGTGGACTTCCATTATGACGTCAATGGGAAGACGTTTGATTTCAGCATCCCCGGAGGCGGTTTTGTCAGCCTTGAGCACCTGGTGGAAGTACTGGGTATAGCAGACGATCCTACAGACAGTGAAAACGTATCGGATGATACAGCTGTCAGCGAGAAGACGCGGGAATTCGTCAGCAATATAGAAAAAGTGGAATTCTCACATCCTGACCTTGTCTGGGTTGGGAAGGCGGAGACAGACACTACAGTTGGCGAATTGAAAGAAGCCAATGGGCTGGAATGCCAGAACAGCGCGGATCTGACACAGGAGCAGATTGAAGAGATCAACCGCAGCACAGTCGAAGAGGGAGACTGGGCTTTGATTGCTGTGCAGCCGTTTACGAGTGAAGAAGCACTGACGGTTTATATGACCAATGGGGATCAGTTCATGATCCGGGTTACAGATGACCAGATCACAGAACTGATCATGAGCGCTTCGGGAGAGAAGTATAAGGTTACGGTCACATATGACAGTAACGCAGGCATCCCCGATGGATCAAAGCTCGCAGTAGAAGAGATCCTGCAGGAGCCCGAAGTCGTGGCACCTGACGAAACAGAGAGTACGGATGCAGATACTTTGTTCACATATGACGAGTATATCCGGAAGACCGCGGAAGCACTGGGCTGGGAGGAAGGCAGTCCTTCCTATATCCGTCTCTTTGATATCAAGATCGTCGATCCGGATGGCCGGAAAGTCGAGATAGCAGCTCCGGTGGATGTCCGGATAGAACTGGCGGATAAGGAAAGCAGCCGGGATACGAAGGTCGTCCATTTTGCAGACGGAGCCGAGAATGGCGATGTCATCGAGAATGTTGAAACAGAAGGCGCTGAGGTACATTTCGCTGCGGAGGGATTCTCTGCCTATGCGATTGTGGATGGACCGGGAGCGGTACCGACGGGCTGGCAGACGGTGAAGTCTGTTTCCGAACTGATCTCCATGGGAAGTCAGGGGGTCTATGTCGGTCATCCGGATGGATACTATTACATGAACACCACAACGGGAGACAGCACCAGAACCGGTATAACCAAGACCAAGCCGGCACAGGCCTATCCCCCGACGGATAAGGCTGCAAAATACTATTTTGAACAGGTACCTGGAACAACCGATCAGGTTTATGCCTATTGTTACGCTCCTGACGGCACAACGAAGCAATATGTCTTTAACGGAGGCAACAACAGCCTGTCCTTTGCTGCGGATGAATCCGGGAAGACTGCCTTCAAGGTTACACAGAACAGCAATGGTACCTTTAAACTCAATAACGGCGCCTGGTACTGGAATATGCAGGGCGGAGCGAATGGATCCCGGTTCTGCTCCTGGAGCACTGCAAACGATGTGAACAATAATGTCGACTTCTGGTATTACACGGATGTGATAAGCGATCCCTATAACCTGGATAATAAATCCTACGGCCTGATGTTTTGGGACGAGAGTCTCTATGGAAAGGCCATGATGTCAAGTTCAGAGACCGCGAACGCGCTGGATGCCAAGGCTCTGATGGTTCTGGCAACGGCGGACAATAAAAAGCAGCTGTTTGTACCGAATGACAGTGACATCTCCATGTGGACCTTCCATTGGAACGATAATGATCATTACTATCTGACGGCAACCGTTGACGGAAGTACAAAGTATCTGAAGATCGATGCAGGCGGATTGTCTCTGGTCGACAATGAGAGTGAGGCAAGCCTTATACAGGTAGTCCCGGGGAGCGGGACTCATGCCGGCCAGATCTGCCTGAGATCCGGGAACA
The DNA here is from genome assembly GCA_946401715.1 of uncultured Clostridia bacterium. Classification (GTDB taxonomy): domain Bacteria; phylum Bacillota; class Clostridia; order Lachnospirales; family Lachnospiraceae; genus Porcincola. Next base: position 2,176 of record CAMIVF010000072.1, read on the forward strand.
CCACGCTGACCTACAGCGGAACTACAGCGTCAGGCTTCTCCACAGGGGGCAGTGTCGGATCAGAATGGCTCAATCTTGTGGAACTGTCCGAACTGACTTCGGATTATTACAAGACCTATTCTGCCAGTAAAGTCAGTGTTTCGGATGAGAGTATCACGACCGGATCCAAAGTCATCATCTATACCAGGGCATGGAACGAAGAGACATTGGAGTATGAGTATTATGCCATCGATCACGATGGAACCCTGGTACGCGTTTATGAGAGCGGCGATTCCATTGAGTGGGTTGGAAATGTCATCAATACAATGCTCTGGCAGTTCACCGATTATCCGGATGAATCCGGCAATCCAACCTATTTCTATGAGCTGTACAACGAATATGCTCAGAAGTATCTGGCGCCGCAGGTGACGGGAGGCCAGGTCGTGGCCGACGACACGATCGGCATCAATATGAACGGGCGCCGGAATGGTCAGTATTACTCCACGATCCTGGCATGGGACGATGCCAACTATTCCTATGCAGGCCTGAAGGTTGAGAACGGTCAGATCGTTTCATGCCCGAAGGCGGAGGCGATGGATTTCTACTTTGCTGTCATGCAGGATATTCCGGTCGATGATGCTCTGACGACTGTTAAAACAGTAGATCATACCCAGTATGGTATCACCATGAAGGTGGTGGATTTTAATACTAAGGTAGTTACGTACGACAGCACTCCCACAACGCAGGAACAGCATAATGTCATGGGAACGAGCGAATTCACGCAGTGGAATGCACAACCCGGTCTGTTAAGCACGAGCTTTGGAGAGAATGGCTATCCCACGGCAGTGAAGACAAATAAATCGCTCGGTCAGCTTTTCCAGGATGCCAGGAAGGTCAACCATCTCTTCATCGAAAGCATCTATAATGCTACCGGCTATTATGAGTTTGACAGTTCCCAGAATTTTGCCAGTCTGAACGGAGCTCCGGGAGGAAACTACAATTCTGGCTTCGACGGTAATTTCACGGTTTATAAAGAGCTTGGTACTTATGACAGTTCGAATAAGAACACCCTGAAGCATGGGCAGTTCCTGCCCTTCAACAATATCGAGGCGGGACGTTTTGCCTCCGTGAACAGGCAGAATCTTTATTCGACCGTCGGGGATTCTCTGCCGGACAGTGATCCGAGGAAGTACGAGAATCTGTATCTTGTAAAAGATCCCACTGCCGCGGACCTTTATTTCGGCGTGGAGCTGGAAGCCAGCTTTACCCAGACACCCAATGGCCTGGACGACTGGGGGCATGATATCATCTTCGAATTCACAGGTGACGATGACTTCTGGCTGTACGTGGACGGTGAACTGGTCATTGACCTGGGCGGTGTTCACAGCGCCTTGCCGGGATCTGTCAACTTCCGGACCGGGGATGTGTATGTGAACGGAGCACATACGACGCTGCTCGATCTCTTCCGCAGCAATTATATGGAGCGTGAGGGGATCACCGATCCGAACGATCCGGGTGTCATTGATCATCTGAAAGAGTACTTTGAATATGATGAATCGACGGGAGAGTTCAGCCCGATATTCAAGGACTATTCAACGCATAAAATGAATATCTTCTATATGGAGAGAGGCGGCGGCGCGTCCAATCTTCATATGCGCTTCAACCTGGCTTCTGTAAAGCCGGGCACGGTCGAGCTGAGCAAGGAACTGGCGGGAGTTGATGAATCCGAGTCTCCGCTTGCGGAATTTGCCTATCAGATCAAATATAAATGGAAGGGAGACGTTACAGAACATCTGCTGACAAACCATTATCAGGGGGCTTCTGATACAAACAATTATGTGTTTTATAAGAATACAGCCAATCCGGTAACGTTTGAATCATCCAGGACGATTGGCGGCGTTGCGTATCCGGATGTCTTCATCCTGAAACCGGGTGAGACGGTGGTAATCAATTTCCCTGCATCTGAACTGGTAAATAAGGAACTGGAATCCTATTCCATCGTAGAGTGCGGCGTGAATACCGAGGTCTTCAGCAGTGTTGCGGTAAACGGAACTGTGCTGGATGGGTCGGCTGTGAGTGGATCTGTGGACAGAAAGGACTATGATATCGGGTATAAGTCTACGGGAGACCGCCCGCGGGTCAATTACGTCAATGCCGTCAATCGTGAGGCGATGAGGACGCTTACCTTCCGCAAGAAGCTGTATGATGCGGACGGTTCGACGTCGATCTCACATGCCCAGGATGGTACTGTTTTTGATTTTCGTCTGTATCTTGGCACAGAGTCAGACACTGAACTGTCCGGCGCCAATATGCATACCTACCATGTCAGGGATGAGAGTGGAAACTACTGCAGCTGGGATGCGGCAAATCAGATGTTTAAGAAGATTGGAGGCGGCATAAAAGACTATACACAGCTTTCACCTGAGCAGAAAGTCGCCGCAAGCTTCAGCACTTCCATGAACGGTTCGATTTCCAGGATCCCGGTTGACTATTCCGTAGAAGTCCGGGAGATCCTGGCAGGAACAAAGTATAGGGTACAGGAACGCCCGGCAGAGATTCCCGACGGTTACTCCTTCCAGAAATACGTTTATTATGATGACTACGACCCCGCTGACGGCACCAGCCCTGATGCGACAGCAACTTATTCCGGAGACAACGCCAATGCGGTTGCCATGGCAGGCGCACCGGATAGCAATGACCATGACGGCACGGTCTATAATGAGATCGCCACGGGGAAAGACCCTCATGTAGATGTCTGTAACCTCAAAGGATACGGACTTCGTGTGAAAAAGGTCTGGACGGACGCGGACTATATGGCAGGCCGCAATACAGCCTATTTCGCAGTCTATACAAAGAAGAAGAACCATGGCAGCGAACACGGGAGCGGCCAGGGTTCACTGGAAATGGTTCCAGGTTCGCTTCGGGCCCTGCCTTATGGCACATCAACACTGTACTGGTACTGGCTGACACTTCCGGTTCCCGGAGTTGCGTTTGATGACTACGTGATCCGTGAGGTGGAGATTGGGAATGGAACTCCTGTAGTTGATGAAGACGGTATAGTTACCAATGCGGATACCTTGAACCTGAAGTGGATTGAAGAGGGGGAAACGCTGACCCTCAGAGGCACACAGAAGGGCGAAACAACAGAAGATGACTTTACCTATACGGTGCATTACATACAGGGCACGGTGTCTTCCGAATCCAATGTCCGCGTGGACACGGTAACCAACGATCGTCCGGGCATCATTCTGAAGAAACAGGATTGGGACGGTCATCCTCTGGCGGGGGCAGTATTCTCATTTGCAGAGGAGGGAAGCGACACCCTGATCGGAACATTTACATCCGATTCCGACGGATATATTACAACGGCTTTCCTCAGTGAAAATAAAAACTACACATTGACGGAAACTGCCGCGCCGCAGGGTTATCACGGTCTGGAAACAGCCATGACCATAAAGGTCACCGGCAGCCATTCCGGTCAGGAGACAGGCGTCAATGGCAGTACGGTGTCGGTAAGCGGACCGGACAGCGCATATTATTCACTGTCCCAGGCAAGCGGGACCACCCCTGCGACGCTGATTATTAAAAACCGGCCTTATGTATTGCGGGCAGTCAAACAGGATGGTGACACGCAGCTTCTGTTAGCAGGAGTTCATTTCGAACTGCATAAGCAGGTTACGGTTGACGGAGTAACGGTCTTCGACAATGCAGTGATGACCGGTTATGAAGATCTGGTGACGGGTAGTGATGGCGTGATACCGCTCATTGACAATACATTGCCTGCCGGAACCTACCAGATTCGGGAGAAGACTGCGCCCAGCGGTTATCAGACCCTGCCTGGATATATTGAGTTTACTGTGAGCAGAACAGGGGCGGTCAGTCTGCTGCCGTCAATGAGTTCAGCACAGTGGGTGTCTCTGACAGAGACGACCGATCCCCGGATCCCGGCAGAGCTTGTCTACACGATGACCATCAGGAATTATATAAATGCTTCTGTGACCATCAGAAAGGTGGATGATAAAGGAAACAATCTCTTAGGAGCAAAGTTCCGATTATATAAATATGGAACAAGCTGGGAGACTGTGGATGGTTATTCAGAGATCGACCTGACATCCGTGAACCGGATAACCCTGAATAAACTGTCCGTAGGAAGATACAGTCTTGAAGAGATACATGCGCCGGATGGATATGTGATCCTGACGAAACACATTTATTTCAATATCGCTCAGGACGGAAAGGCATCGTTGACAGATGAGAGCGGTACCGGTGGGAACAGCAATGCATATGCAAGCATTTCTGCTGCCGGAAATACCATTACTGTAAAGAACATTACCGGTGCGGCCCTGCCCTCCACCGGTGGCACCGGCACAGGCATGCTCTATCTCCTGGGTATCACACTGATCGGCCTTGCAGGTGTTGGGCTGGTGATGAAGAGAAGACGGAGATATATTTCCGCTTGACGTTTCTTCCGGCCCGATGCTATAATTGTCCGGCGTATGGAAAACGGGTCCCTCTGGGAGTGTGCCCTGAGGTTCCCCGGAAGATGGTAATAAGCGGCTGTCTTCTGTGACAAAATAAGAAAGGCGAGGTAGAAGTTGTGCGTACACGAATCACGTTGGCGTGCACGGAATGCAAGCACAGGAACTACAACCTGACCAAGGAAAAGAAGAATCATCCGGAGAGAATGGAAGTCAGGAAGTATTGCCCGTTCTGCAAGAAGCATACGATGCACAAGGAAACAAAGTAATCGGTGGCTTGAGAGGGTAGAATTATGGCAGAAAAACAGCAGGTTTCTAAGACAAAGACCTGGTGGGAAGGCGTCAAGGCTGAATGGCGCAAGATCATCTGGCCGACGCAGGCTGATCTTACAAAGAAGACCACCGCTGTCGTTGTTGTTTCGGTCATCCTCGGAGTCATCATCGCTATCCTGGATTTCCTGATCCAGCATGGCATTGATTTCCTGATCGGACTTGCCTGAGGGCAGATTCCTTTCAGTGAACACAGGGAGAAAGATTGTACATGGCACAGGCATATTGGTACGTCTGCCATACCTATTCCGGATATGAGAATAAGGTAAAGGCAAATCTGGACAAGACCATCAAGAACAGGCATCTGGAGGACCAGATCCTCGAGGTCAGAGTACCGACACAGGAAGTACTTGAGACCCGGAAGAATGACGATGAGCAGTCCGAACAGGTTCAGTATACCGAAGAGGGCGAGCGCATTCCTCCGAAGCCGAAGAAGCCGGCACAGGCAAAGCTTGTCAACAAGAAGCTTTTCCCGGGTTATGTGTTTGTTCACATGATCATGAATGAGGACAACTGGTATATCGTTCGCAATACCAGAGGTGTCACCGGATTCGTCGGTTCTGAGCCGACCAAGCCGGTTCCGCTCACAGAGGAAGAGATGCTGAATCTTGGTGTACGTGCGCCGGTAACAGAAGTCGACTTTGAGGTCGGCGATTCGGTCCGCGTTACGAATGGCGTCTGGGTCAATACGATTGGTGAGGTCCGTGAGATCGACGAATCGAGAAGACAGGTCAAGATAAGCATCCCTGAATTCATGAACGGAGCACCGGTCAGCATGGACTTTGCAGATGTCCAGAAATTGAACTGAGTTAGAGAAGTGGGAGGGAATTCCCGCCAGAACCACAAGGAGGCATAATCATGGCAAAGAAAGTTACAGGCTATATTAAGTTGCAGATTCCTGCAGGCAAGGCCACCCCGGCTCCCCCGGTAGGACCGGCACTTGGCCAGCACGGTGTCAACATCGTGCAGTTCACAAAGGAGTTCAATGCAAGAACTGCTGATAAGGGCGACCTGATCATCCCGGTAGTTATTACCGTTTATGCAGACCGTTCCTTCAGCTTTATCACGAAGACTCCGCCTGCAGCGGTACTTCTGAAGAAAGCATGCAATCTGGCAAAGGCATCCGGCGTACCGAACAAGGAAAAGGTCGCTACGATCTCCCAGGACAAGATCCGTGAGATCGCTGAGATGAAGATGCCGGACCTGAATGCAGGTTCTATCGAGGCAGCAATGAGCATGATCGCCGGAACCGCGCGCTCCATGGGCATTGTTGTTGAGGATTGAGTTTAGTGCATGCTAATTAAGTGGGAGGGATACATCCCGCCATTACCACCAGGAGGTATATCATGAAGAGAGGTAAGAAATATCAGGAAGCTGCGAAGCAGATTGACCGCTCCCAGCTCTATGAAGTGTCAGACGCTGTCGCTCTTGTAAAGAAGACAGCATTTGCAAAATTTGATGAGACCGTTGAGGTCCATATCCGTACCGGATGCGACGGACGTCATGCAGATCAGCAGATCCGCGGCGCTGTAGTCCTTCCGCACGGAACCGGCAAGACCGTCCGCGTACTCGTATTTGCCAAGAACGCCAAGGCTGATGAGGCTCAGGCAGCAGGCGCTGACTATGTAGGCGCTGAAGAACTCATTCCGAAGATCCAGAATGAGGGATGGCTTGATTTTGATGTTGTTGTTGCTACCCCGGATATGATGGGTGTTGTCGGCCGTCTGGGCCGTGTGCTTGGTCCGAAGGGCCTTATGCCGAACCCGAAGGCCGGAACCGTCACCATGGACGTTACCAAGGCTATCAACGATATCAAAGCAGGTAAGATCGAGTACAGACTTGACAAGTCCAACATTATTCATGTTCCGATCGGCAAGGCTTCCTTCACCGAGGAACAGCTCAGCGACAACTTCCAGACGCTTATTGAAGCGATCGTTAAGGCCAGACCGGCGGCTCTGAAGGGAACCTTCCTGAAGAGTGTCGTCATGTCACCGACCATGGGCCCTGGCGTCAAGCTGAATGCAGCCAAGTTCGGCTGATCGCTGAACGATCGTATCTGATAACACCATACGCAGAATCGCTTATAATGCAGTCCCGCTTTCATGAGAAGCGGGACTGTTTTATTTTCGGGGTTGACAGATCCCGGGCAGAGTGGTAGTCTACGGAGGATGACTGCCGAAGACAGCAGGTTCCCGAGAGGGTACAATGCGTGAAGCGCCTGCCGAGGAAGTATGAATATGAAGAATGTTCATGTCTTTCTGTGCTTTCGCAGGAAGGCATTTTTTTATTTCTCTTTTGCGGTCATTACAAAATCTATAAGGAGGTAATGGTAATGGCAAAAGTGGAACAGAAGAAGCCGATTGTTGAAGAGATCGCAGCAAGCGTCAAGGATGCGGATGCTGTCGTTCTTGTTAACTATCTTGGAATCAATGTTGCGGGCGATACAGCGCTTCGTAAGGAGCTGCGTGAGGCCGGCATCACCTACAAGGTATGCAAGAACACGATGATGAATTTCGCCTTCAAGGGAACGGAGTTCGAGCCGCTGTGCGCACATCTTCACGGTGCAAACGCGATCGCGATCTCCAAAGACGATGCAACCGCACCGTCCCGCATCATCAAGAAGCATTTCAAAGCTAATCCGACGATCCGTCTTGTAGGCGGCATCATCGAAGGCAAGTTCTATGATGACCAGCAGGTCGAAGCGCTGGCAGATGTCCCGACAAGGGAAGTACTGCTTGGCAGACTGTTCGGTTCTATGCAGAGCCCGGTTACAAACTTCGCAAGAGTCATCAAGCAGATCGCCGAGAAGGACGACCCGGCAGCAGCCGAGGCAGCTCCTGCGGCCGAGGAAGCTCCCGCAGCGGAGTAATCCTATTTCTTAAAAAGATCATCTAAAAAAATACAGGAGGAATTATTATCATGGCAAAGCTTACTACTGCCGAGTTTATCGAGGCGATC
>CAMIVF010000073.1 GCA_946401715.1 uncultured Clostridia bacterium
TTGCCTGCATCCCGATCACGTCCGATCCGGCAAAGATCCCGTCCGTATCCGGCATCTCATCCAGGAATGCTCCAAGCTCCGGGAAGTAATTCAGATCGTCCAGATGCTCCGGCGCACACAGACATAACTTTACTTCTACTTCCGGATGCTCACTGCATACGTCCAGGAAACCTTCTCTGCGCGCATCTGCCGGCATGGAAACCTCCCCGGCTCCGCTGATGCACAGAAGCTTTCTGCTTCCGGCACGGATCAGCTCGCGGGCTGCGATCACACCGCCTTCATAATTATCACATTCCACCCCGGCATCCGCGTTATTGAGAAAACGCTCAAAAGTTACGACCGGGAATCCCAGATCGCGCAGCTTACCGGTCTTAACCGTACCGGAGCAGAGCACCAGGCCTGCCACCCGGTTGCTGCTGCATACACTGACGTATTCCTCCTCCCGGGAAACTTTTCCCTGTGAGCAGAACAGGAGAAGCTGATAATTCTCTTCGTGGGCAGCACTTTCCAGACAGCTCAGCACCTTGGCAAAATAAGGGTGGGATATGCTCGGAACAATCACCCCGATCATGGAACTGCTCTTCTTGGACAATGACCTGGCCATGGCGTTCGGCTGGTAATGCAGCCTGGCCATCGCCTCGCGGACGCTGGTTCTCGTCTCCTCGCTGATATATCCCCGGTTATTCAGAACTCTCGACACCGTTCCGACTGACAATCCCGCCTCACGTGCTACATCTTTCAAGGTCGCCATAGTGTATCCTCCCGCTGCCGCACATTGCCGCCACACACTGTTTTCAAAATCAGATCTGCAGACAACCTGTCTCAACATGTTAACCAGTTAGCACATCCTACCATTCCTTGTTTTCCGGGTCAACTATACATTCTTCACGAAAGCAGGATCTTTTTCCGTTATTCTGACCAAGACAGCCTCCGGGAAATGAAAAAGCCCGGAGGACGGGAACTGAAATGGTTCCCAATCCTCCGGATCCATACAAAATCTGATTCATGATCAGCCGGAAAACGTTCGCAGATTACCGCTCCGGGCACGGGCACGAATCCGGCTCTTTACAGCCTCGTGCCGGCCAGAAGCTTCACTTCGTCAAGCGCCGGCATGACACGCAGCGCACCCTTCCTGGTTGTAATCAGGGATGCCGCAGCGTTCGCGTATGTAAGCAGTTCCTTCAGGTTCTCCTCTGTCAGATTATCGATTCCATACTTCAGGACGGTATGGATGGATGTTGCGCAGAAGGTATCGCCTGCGCCGGTGGTTTCGATCGTGTTCTCCTGCAGGAATGGCGCCGCTTCCACCCGCATGTCCTTATAATAGGCCCGGCTGCCCTCCTTGCCCATCGTGATCAGGATCAGCGGAATCCCATATGCTTCCCGGAGCATCTGCGCACCCTTGTCGTAATCATCGGTGCCGCACATGAACTCCACCTCATTGTCCGAAATCTTCAGAAGATCGCACTTTGCAAGGCCGTACGCAATCTCCGCTTTCGCGTCATCCAGGCTCTTCCACAGCGGTTCCCTTAAGTTCGGGTCAAATGAAATCACAGCGCCGGCTTCCTTCGCCACATCAATGGCATACCTTGTCGCCTCTCTGACGCCCGGATGGGTAGAGGAAAGCGTTCCGAAATGAAATACCTTTGTATTCTTCAGAAGATCTGTATCCACCTCATCCTTTGTCAGCATCATGTCCGCGCCGGGATCCCGGTAGAAAGAGAAATCCCTGTCACCGTCCTCAAAGGTCTGGACAAAAGCCAGCGTGGTATGGACCTGATCATCCACCAGAATCGACTTCGTATCGATCCCGCAGCTGCCCACTGCCTCCAGCAGAAGCCTGCCGAACATATCCTTTCCGACCTTCCCGATGAAGGCTGTCTTCCTGCCATAGTTCTGAAGCATGGAAAGTACATTGCCGGGAGCCCCTCCCGGGTTCACCTCCAGCAGAGGATTGCCCTGCGCGCTCAGTCCGCTTTCCGTAAAGTCGATCAGCAGTTCCCCTAGTGCTACTACATCATATTCTTTGCTCATAAACAGCCTCCGTATTCTGTTTGCCGGCAGCAACGATCCGTCTGCCGTCGGTCGTCCGCGCTCATACCTGCGGGTCTGGAAACATTCTATCCCATTTATCTTATCTGAACAAGGGGCAATGTTGGCGGACCGCAGTTACGCTGATTCCGCAGCACCGAGAATATGAATAATCTGCTTCTTATAATCGAGAAACTCCTGTGTCAGGTTGAACTTTTTTCTCTGCTCCCTTGGAGGCAGAATCCTGATCTCGTGTTCAATCACGCCGGGCCTGCCGGTCATCAGATAGATCCGGTCTGAGAGCAGTATCGCCTCATCAATGTCATGCGTGATAAAAATGGTGGACAGCCGGATTCTCTGCATCATCTCCAGGTACCAGGTATGCAGCTGCCCTTTCGTAATCGTATCCAGCGCCGAGAACGGCTCGTCCAGAAGCGCTGCGCCGTGCATCGCAGAATCCTGGCCGGCACTGCCGGGCTCTGTCCCGGTCAGACCTGCAGTGCCCAGGCCGGGTATACCGCCTGTCTGTACCATTGTGGAGAGGTAGGTACGCAGAAACGCTGCCCGCTGCCTCATTCCGCCTGACATACGGTCCGGATACTGGTCCTGGTATCCTTCCAGTCCGAATTCCGCAAAAAACGGGCTTGCCGCCTCTCTCGCTTCCCGCTTCTTCATCCCTTTCAGGACAAGGGGAAGCGATACGTTATCGATCACCTTCTTATGGGGCAGAAGCAGGTCCTTCTGCAGCATGTAGCTGACTGCTCCCGGTCTTCCCGTTATCTCACGTCCATTCAGAAAGACCTCGCCCATTTCCGGCCTGGTCAGACCCGAAAGCACCTGAAACAATGTTGTCTTTCCGGAACCGCTCAGCCCCAGGAGAGAGATCAGCTCACCTGTCTCCAGGTGAATGCTGATATCCTTGATGATCGTCCTGCCTGTATATTCCTTTGTAATATGTTTTGCTTCAAGGAGACTCATGTTACACCCGTCAAAAATCGATTGCGGATTACGTAGTACACGATTCCACTAAGGCGCGTAAACTCGCCAAGTGGAATCTGTGTGTTCCGCTCTGCGCGCTCCCTCAATCCTGTCAGTCCGGAAGAAACTCGTTGGAGAATCCCTTTCCGGTCAGGTCATGCTGCGTCAGTTCATTTTCGGAAAGCCAGCCGTAAAATGCATTCCAGCGGTCTTCGTCGATCACGCCCCATCTGTCAGCGTCATCGATATAACGTCCGGAAAGCCATTCCTGGCTTTGATAGATCAGATCTTCCGAGCCGGACAGCGAACCGGTGCTGTCGCCTTCGATCAGCATGTCGGCCGCTTCCTTCGGATGCGAGGCCGCATACTCGTATCCTCTGGCAGCTGCCCTGAGAAATGCTTTCGCCACGTCGGGGGACTCCTCAAGGAAACTGTCATTTGCCACGATCACCGGCGTATAATAATCCAGCTCCGGACTGATGTCCGCAAAGCTCCAGTAATCACAGTCCACGCCTTCCACCTGTGCGTTGATCCCGCTCCAGCCATAGAAAACCCAGACCGCATCGGTCTGCCTGGCTGCAAGCGCAGCCGGCTCGTCCGTAATATCGTTCGGAATCAGAGTCACTTTGGAGAAGTCTCCGCCGTCCTGCGCCATCACGTATTCGATCATCTTCATCTCGATCGGAGACTCCCAGGTCGAGTAAACCTTCCCTTCCAGTCCCTTCGGGGAATCAATTCCGTCTCCGGCTCTCGACAGGATTCCTGATGTATTGTGCTGAATCATCGCCGCAACCGCGGTAATCCCCAGAGGTTCGTCCTGATCGAGTGCTGCAGCCATGGTATCCTGCGCGTCAATCGCGAACTGCGCCTGGCCTGCAGCACACATCAGGACCGCTCCGTTTTCGGGCGGCTGGACGATCTCCACGTCCAGGCCTTCCTCCTCAAAATATCCGAGCGCCTGTGCCGCATAGATGCCTGTATGGTTGGTGTTCGGCGTCCAGTCCAGGCAGAAGGTAATCTTTGCCGGTTCCTCCGCCGGAACACTCTGTGCGGCAAAAGCTGCCATGCATCCGGCAGCAATCATCGCTGTCAATACGCCTGTCTTTGATCTTTGTTTCATCTTTTCACTCCATTCTGTATATGAAAGTATACTTCCTTCCTGTATTTCTCTGTTCTGGTCACTCCTCACGTCCTGCAGTCCATGGCATGGCCAGGTTCCGGAGGAGGTTTACCAGCGCTATCAGCAGCAGACTGATGATCACTATCAGAAAGATGACTGCGAACATCTTATCAAATGCATATGCCTTCTTTACCCTGGTCATATAAACGCCAAGTCCCTCAAATCCGCCGAGCCATTCTGAGATCACTGCTCCCACAACCGCGTAGGACGCAGAGATCTTCAATCCGGCAAAGAAATGCCCGAGCGCCGACGGAAACTTGACATGGCGGAAAATCTGGACACGGTTTGCCCCCATGGCACGCATCAGGCTGACTGCATCCTGGTCCACACTGTGGTATCCGTCCAGAAGACCTACCGCAATCGGGAAAAAAGTTGTGATCACCACAAGAGTGATCTTCGGCGCCATGCCAAACCCCATCCAGAGAACCAGAAGAGGCGCGATGGCGATCGTCGGGATGGTCTGTGTAATGATCATCAACGGATACCATGCCCGTTCCAGATTGACGAACCGGTCCATCAGAGTTGCCATCATAAATGCCAGCAGAATCCCGGTCAGCAGTCCCCATGCCGCCTCCTGCAGGGTTGTCGCGGCATGAAACATCAACGTCGGAAAGTCCTGGGCAAACGCCTTCACCACAGCCACCGGCGAAGGCAGCATGTAGGCCGGCACCGCACCGCTGAAACAGAGCAGTTCCCACAGCACGACGATCAGGACCAGCGTGATTGCCGCCGGCAGCCTACGCGTGATATTTTCCGATTTTTCTTTCAATGGAAAGAACCTCTCCTTCCGGCTTGTAGCTGACCTTGACATAAGCTGCGACAGAGGGAGCACCGGCGCGGATCGCGATATGCTGGCACTCCTTTACGATATCCATCAGTTCATCATACGGGCCCTCAATCGTCGTCTCAAAAGGTCCGACATAATAGTTGTATCCTGAGGCGGCGATGTACGCGATCACCTCATCCACGATCCTGCACAGTTCATCATCATTCGGTGCAGACGGCAGTGTCTGAATTGCCACACTTGCTTCCATGTACTTTTCCTCCTTTGGTCTGTTGCATTGATCAATCACTGTCTTCTCTGCATAGCAGGCGTGACCTGCACGTTCGGCCTGTCGCGCAAAAAAGAGAGCACCCTTCTCAGAGTGCTCTCCCGATTAGCCGGTCGATAATGCTTCCCTACGCTGGCATTAACCAGATCAGGTATTGAGGGTCTGCGGAATCTCTTCCGCACTCTCAGCTTTCGCACCCCTAGCAGATATGCTTATCATACATGCCGGAGGTCAAAAGGTCAAGAAAAGGTTCAGAAGCGACCGATGCGCGCACTTCGCGCTTATCCGGCCTGTGCCGGGACTGTCTCTGCCTCCGTCATGACTTCGCTTTCCGTCTCTGTCTCCGTCTCAATAATCAGGTCGATCTGCGTGACAGATTCCAGATACTCGAATGTCTTATCCATCAGCAGGCTGATCCGGAGGGTCGGCTCGTCAAATGCCTGTCTGAGCGCATCGGCAGATTCATATCCGTAGCGGGCCGCGTAATCCGCACAACCCTTTTCATATTCTTCGTCCGAAACAGTGATGTTCTCCTTTTCGGCAACTGCCTTCAGGAGCAGTTCCTCCCTGAGGGTCTGACCCGCAGCTTTTTTTACCTGCGCATTGAAAGTCGTCTCGTCCTCTTTCAGATATGTCTGCAGAAAAGCAGAGAACTCCATCCCGTACATCCTGGCATATTCCTGATAGGTCTTCGTCAGGTTTCCGACTGTATAATTCATCAGGTCCGGCGGAAGCTCATCAATCGGATACAGAGAGAACAGCTGTGTCATAATCATAGTATCAATGGTAGTCTGATACTCATTCTGCGCTTCTTCCGAATCATCCGCCGGAGGATAGGCCGTCAGCTGAATCTTCTTGTACTCATCATCATTGATCTTTACATAATCCAGCGCCCGGTAGTCCGGACGGCTTTCCGGAACCGGCACAGGCTCCTCCGCCTCAGTAGCCGGCTCTGTCTGCTCCTCCTGTACCTGCTCCGGCGCTTCAGACGCAGGCGCTTCGTCAGCATACAGGCTGCTTCCGGACAGCGCCGCTGCAAAAACAGCACTCAAAAGAAGGACTGCGAACTTATTCCTCATGATTCTTTTCCTCTGAATTCCGTACCGGAAACAAGCCTGCAGCAGGTTTCCGGCACAATGGCAATGACAGATACATTAACTTGCCTGCGTGAACAGGCAGAGCGCTTTGCGCAGCCAGTTATTCCGCTTCCGTCTGTACGGCAGTTTCCGCTTCAGTCTGCACGGCTGTCTCCGCCTCCGTCTGGACTGCTGTGCCGGACAGGTCACCTGCTTCCGTCTCTTCGATCTCTTCGATCTTCACATTCTCATACAGCCAGTCCATGGTCTTCTGCTGCAGCTCGCTGGAGCGAATGGTCTCCCTGTCTGTTCCGGCTGTCAGATCCTCCACAGTCATGCCATACTCCTTCGCGTAGCCCTCAAGGAGCTTGTCAAGGTCCTCGTCCGTCATGGTGATGCCTTCCTTCTTCGCAATCGCGGAAAGGATAATCTCCTGGGACAGGTTCGCATGTGCCGCAGGAAGCACCTGCTGCTCACGGAACTCTTCCTCTGTCACACCATAGGAAGACGAAATGAAATCTTCCACGCTCATTCCATACATGGATGCGTAAGAATTAACATATCTTTCCATGATGTCATTGACATAATACTCGACAACCTCCTCAGGATACTTCTCCAGCGGATAAAGCTCGTTCAGCTTTGTCATGATCTGCGTATAGACATTGTTCCGGTATTCGTCATCATAGTTTGCCTGGAGATCGCTGCGGACGGATTCGACATAATCCTTCACGTTGTCATATTCATCTCCGGACAGTTCCTTCGCCAGGTCATCCGTCAGCTCCGGAAGTTCTGAAATATAGTTGAGCGTTACATGGAATACCACGTCAGCACCATTCAGATCCTCAACACCATAGTCCTCCGGGAAGGTCAGGTTCAGGTCAACTTCGCTTCCGATCTCCTTGCCGATCAGTCCATCTTCAAACCCGTCGATAAATGACCCGGAGCCGATCACAAGATCATATCCTTCCGCAGAGCCGCCATCAAACTCTTTTCCATCCTTGGTTCCGACATAGTCAATATTAACCGTGTCACCGGTCTTTACGGTTCCTTCCTTCTTTTTGACGACGATCTCATCGTAATTCTCGAGATAAGACATCGCATCCTGGATCTCCGAATTCACTTCCTCATCCGTCACCTTCTGTGCAGGAGTTACCTGGACGGTAATGTTCTTATACGCATCATCCTTGATCTCCAGGTAATCGGAGACCGTGAACGCCGGCTTAGGCGGCATCACATACTCGGTCTCAGTCTCTGTATAATCATAAATTTCAGATTCGGTCTCTCCGAGGAGCGCGTAGAGTTCTGATTCACTGATCGCGTAGTCATCCTCTGTCTCAGTCTCTGTGTAATCGTACTCGATCACCTCTGTCTCGTACTTTTCCGCTTCTGTCCCGGCAGCGACCGCTTCCGCTTCTGTCCCGGCAGTGACTGCTTCCGCTTCTGTCCCGGCAACAGCTGCTGCCGCTTCCGTCTCAACAACCTTCGCCTCCGTTTCGGCGGCTTTCTCTTCTGTCGCAACGGCAGTTTCTTTTGTATCCGCCGCAACTGAAGCAGTCTCCGACTGCTTCGGCACTTCCGTCTCTTTGTCTTTTTTGCCGCAGCCGGCAGCCACCAGTGCACTGCAGATCAAAACAGCAGCAAGTAAGTTCTTTTTCTTCATTGCATAAATCCTTTCTTCTCCAAAACGATCGTCCGTTTCTGACTGACTGTTATCGTTTCCTTCGCCCTTCCGGCACGAAACTCACAACAGTATATCACAGAATCATTGGTTTGGGTAGAACTGTACCCTTGCGCTTTCACACAGAAGATGATAGAATTCCCGCGTGTATGACAAATTATTCGGAGGGATTGCATCATGTCAACCTTAACAATCGTACTTCTGATTATCCTTGCCGTTCTGGTTGCCGGCCTGATCTTTCTCTACTTCTGGGGCAAGAAGCTTCAGAAGAAGCAGGAAGAATCACAGGCACAGATGGAAGCTTCGAAGCAGACCGTCCAGATCTTCGTCATCGATAAGAAGATGCTTCCGCTCAAGGAATCGGGGCTTCCCCAGTTTGTGATCGATCAGACGCCGAAGCTTATGCGCCGGTCCAAGATGCCGATCGTTAAGGCCCGGGTTCAGGGAAAGATCATGACCCTGGTCGCAGATCAGAAGGTATACCCCGTCATTCCGGTCGGAAAGTCAGTCAAAGCAACACTCAGCGGTATCTACATCATGGACGTGAAGGCGATCCGCGGAAAGCTTGAGACACCGCCGCCAAAGAAAAAGTGGTATCAGAAGATCGTTCCGGGAAAGAAGAGCTGAATCAGAAATTCCCGAAGGAGCAGACCTGAAAAGGTGCTGCTCCTTTTTTGTTCCGTATTCTTCCGGTATACCCGTTCCGGTACCGCCTGTCAGCGGCAGGCTTTCTCATTTTTCTTTTCTATGGTCCTGGCAGAATCACGATATCCGGCGTCCCCGCAGACAGCGTCTCATCTGATCCTGCAGGCGGCATAATCTGGTCCGGCTGCGCAGGCGGCATGATCTGGTCTTGCTGTGCCGGAGGCATAATCTGGTCCGGCTGCGCGCTCACTGCTTCTTCGTCCGGTTCGTCAGGCGGCATGATTTCCTCCGGTTCAAAGTCCGGCTCCGCCTCCTGCACATTATCAGCGTCAGCATTCACGTTGGAATCTGTGTTCCAGATGGTGATCGTATCGCCCTGGTCTGCGGCCGGCTCCTGGGCGGCCGGCTCCTGCCAGCCTCCATTCCCCCCGATCCCCCCGGTTTTGCCGGCAGCAAGAGACCCGTCTCCGTGTACGCTGCAGTAATACTGCGGCTGTGTTCCCTTTTCAAACACCTCATCGTACGTCTGGGGGCATCTCACCGACGCCGCCATATGCGACACACTGCAGACCGGCGCGGTCATGACATCCTGTGTCATATGAAACCTGCCGGGTGTATCCAGCGCGCTGACCCGGTTCATCACAGCGTTCCACAGGATCCGGCTGAACGTATGGTATCTGTCCTCATCCGGAAGGATCTCATTGTTATCATATCCTGCCCAGATTCCGCAGGTATAATAAGGGGTATAGCCCACAAACCAGCTGTCTCTGAACTCTGAAGTCGTTCCTGTCTTTCCGGCCACGCTCATCGCACCCAGATCAATCAGGCCATGCGCCGTACCCGCTTCATCCAGGATCACATCTTCCATCGCACTGGTCAGAAGCTGCGCCGTACTCTCTTTCATGACTGTCCGCGGCTCCTGATGGGTATTGTCCAGGATCACATGGCCCCGCTGGTCCAGCACCTCTGTATAAAACTTCGGTTTATAGGCATGTCCCATGTTCGCGATGCCGGCGTAGGCGCCGGTAAGGTCCAGATTCGTGACGCCCCGCGTGATTCCTCCCAGAGCCAGTGTCTGCCCGACGTCTGTCAGGACACCGGAATCCGTCTCGTAATGATCGGTCAGCGTCGTAATCCCCATCTTCTTCGCAAAGTCATATCCCACCTGCGG
>CAMIVF010000074.1 GCA_946401715.1 uncultured Clostridia bacterium
GAAACTGTGTCTGAATCATACAGAAGGCCTGGATCTGCGCAGCATGCTCAGGCAGGGGGCGGACGACAGCGAGATGATGGATGCAATCAGCAAAGCCATTGCCAACAAGCCCGAACGGCATGCATTTTATGAAGAGATCAGTGATCACGAAGTGCGTAATATGAACGCGATCGGAGGATGAAATGACAGGAGAGGTACTGGCCGTATGCCTGAGCGAACGGAAAGGGACTCAGAAAACGAACGTTGGGCGGGCGGTTTTTGTTAAGAACCATGGAGTGGAAGGAGATGCTCACGCCGGCAGCTGGCACAGGCAGGTGAGCCTGCTCAGCGCAGATAAGATCGAGGAATTCCGCAGCAAGGGAGCAGACGTTGCATATGGCGCATTTGGCGAAAACCTTGTTGTGGAGGGGATTGACTTTCGCGCCCTTGCTGTGGGAACCCTGCTCAGGTGCAAAGATGTGCTGCTTGAGATGACGCAGATCGGAAAGGAATGCCATACACACTGCGCGATCTATCATCAGGTCGGCGACTGCATCATGCCCAGAGAAGGGGTGTTCGCGCGTGTGCTGGAAGGCGGAATCATTCAGGTGGGCGACCGCATGGCAATCGAGCCGCGCACAAAGAAGCTGCCCTGGCAGGCTGCCGTCATCACACTCAGTGACAAGGGGGCGATAGGAGAGCGGGAAGACAAAAGCGGTCCGGCAATCGCAGACAGGCTCCGGGAGAACGGCTATGAAGTAATTGAGCAGTTCCTGATCAGTGACGATCCCAAACTGCTGAAACATCATCTGATCCGGCTTTGTGACCAGAGAAGACCGGACCTGATTCTGACAACCGGAGGAACCGGGTTTTCAGTGCGGGACACGGCGCCGGAAGCGACCCTGGCTGTGGCGGAGCGGAATGCGCCCGGAATCGCGGAGGCCATCCGCGCTGCGTCCTTAAAGATCACAAAACATGCGATGCTTTCCAGGGCGGTGTCCGTGATCCGGGGCAAAACGCTGATTATCAATCTGCCCGGCAGCCCGAAGGCCTGCATGGAAAGTATGGATGTCTTCATGGACGCGATTCCGCATGCGATGGGACTGCTGCGCGGTGATGTACAGGACTGCGCAAGGTAGTGAGTTTCATCTTGACAATTGAACACAGACTGGTTATCATGCATCACATAGACAAAGGCGTCTAGGGAGTAATCCCCTGACGCCTTTGTCTTTTTGTTTTTCCGGCAGATTCAAGGCTGCGGCTGACACAGGTGCGGTTTGAACGCAGAAGGAAGCCGGATATCAGACCTGAGTATGAAGACAGGAGGTGCGCTATGTGTTCGATCATGGGTTATTGCAGCAAAGACGGTGACTGGCCGGCTCTGCAGGAAGCTCTGAAAAGAACAATTTCCAGAGGACCGGATGACACCAGGACTGTGGACACGGGAAATGGATGGATCGGATTCAACCGGCTGTCCATCATGGGAACCACGGATGAAGGGATGCAGCCTTTTGTCTATCGAAACCGGACTGCCTGTCTGGCATCTGAACTGTCGGAAACGGAAATGGGGTACCGCGTTCCTGATGACAGTGAGATCGTCCTTGCATGCAACGGTGAAATCTACGGATTCCGGAAGATCAGGGAGGAGCTGATTCAGAAGGGATATCAGTTCATCAGCGGCTCTGACTGTGAGATTCTGCCGGCGCTCTACAAAGAGTATGGAACAGATTTGTTCCGGATGCTGGACGCGGAATTTGCCATGATCCTTTATGACAGAGTACAGGACACCTGGATTGCGGCGAGAGACCCGATCGGGATCCGTCCGCTGTACTACGGGACCTGCGAGGACGGAACCTTTGTGTTTGCTTCTGAGCCGAAGAATCTGGTCGGACTGGTCAGCGGGATCAGACCATTTCCGCCAGGGCATTATTTCAAGGATGGCGCATTTGTCAGATACCGCGATATGTCTGAAGTTCCGGCTTACCATGAAGATGACCTGCTGATGACAGACGAGAACATCCATGATCTTCTGTTTCAGGGTGTCAGAAAGAGACTGGATTCCGATACCCCTGTTGGGTTTCTTCTTTCCGGCGGACTGGATTCCTCCCTGGTGTGCGGAATTGCGGCAAGCCTTCTGGACAAGCCGCTTGAAACCTGGGCGATCGGTATGGACGTGGACGCGATCGACCTGAAGTACGCCAGGCAGGTGGCAGATTACATTCATTCGAACCATCATGAGGTGATCATCACAAAGCAGGATGTGCTGGACGCACTGGACCCGGTGATCGAGGCGCTGGGCACCTATGACATTACCACCATACGCGCGTCAGTCGGCATGTATCTGGTATGCAAGGCGATTCATGAGCAGTCAGATCTGCGGGTTATCCTGACCGGTGAGATCTCAGATGAAATCTTCGGATACAAATACACCGATTTTGCCCCTTCCGCGGAGGAATTCCAGAAGGAGGCGGAGAAAAGGATCCGCGAGATCCACATGTACGATGTGCTGCGTGCCGACCGCTGCATCAGTGTCAATTCCCTGGAGGCAAGAGTGCCTTTCGGAGACCTGGACTTTGTGGAATACTGCATGTCCATTGATCCGGAGAAAAAGCTGAACCGGTATGGAAAAGGAAAGTATCTGCTCCGGCATGCATTTGAACAGGATGGCCTGATTCCGGAATCCATTCTCTGGAGAGAGAAGGCGGCATTTTCGGACGCGGTAGGACATTCGCTGACAGATGACATCGTGGAGTACGCGGAGCAGCTGTATCCGGATGAGGTGTATGAAGAGCGGATCCGACAGTACACCCATGCGAGACCATTTACGAAGGAATCGCTGCTTTACAGGGACATCTTTGAAAAACACTATCCGGGGCAGTCAGAGATGGTTGTGGATTTCTGGATGCCGAACAGGAACTGGGAGGGCTGCAATGTAACGGATCCGTCGGCGAGAGTGCTGGCAAACTATGGCGACAGCGGCGTGTGAGAAGAAGGAGGGGATTGTGATGGCAAAGATGAATGTACCGGAATTGTTTGGTTCCATGGTGTTTGATGACAGGGTGATGCGCGCGAGACTGTCCGCGGACGTGTACCAGTCTCTCAGAAAGACGATTGATGAAAATGCGCCGCTGCAGCAGGATATCGCGCAGGCGGTTGCCAGTGAGATGCGGGACTGGGCCGTAGAGAATGGCGCGACGCATTTTACCCACTGGTTCCAGCCGCTGACAGGCGTGACGGCAGAGAAGCATGACGGATTTATCACACCGTCTCCGGATGGCGGCGTGATCATGGAGTTCAGCGGCAAGGAGCTGATCAAGGGAGAGCCGGACGCGTCGTCCTTCCCGTCAGGCGGTCTTCGGGCCACGTTTGAAGCCAGAGGCTATACGGCGTGGGATCCCACGTCCTACGCGTTTATCAAGGATCACACGCTGTGTATTCCGACTGCGTTCTGTTCCTACGCGGGCGACGCGCTGGATAAGAAGACACCGCTGCTGCGCTCCATGCAGGCACTGAACCGGCAGGCAAAGCGGATTCTGAAACTGTTCGGAAAGGAAGTAAAGAATGTCAGGACTTCTGTCGGGCCGGAGCAGGAGTACTTTCTGATCGACCGGGAGATGTTTGAGAAAAGGCCGGACCTGGTCTACACCGGCCGGACGCTGTTCGGCGCAATGCCGCCCAAGGGTCAGGAGCTGGATGATCATTATTTCGGCGCGATCAAGCCCAGGGTCATCGCGTATATGGAGGACCTGAATACAGAACTGTGGAAGCTGGGAATCCTGGCAAAGACCGAGCACAACGAGGTCGCTCCGGCGCAGCATGAGCTGGCTCCGATCTTCTCCACTACGAATGTGGCGACAGACAAGAACCAGCTGACGATGGAGATCATGAGGAAGGTAGCGGCGAAGCATGGACTGGCCTGCCTGCTGCACGAGAAGCCTTTCGCCGGTGTGAACGGATCCGGCAAGCACAACAACTGGTCGATGGCAACCGACGAGGGCGTCAACCTTCTGTCACCCGGTGATACACCGCATGAGAACGCACAGTTTCTGCTGTTTCTGTGCGCTGTGATCCAGGCAGTGGACGATTATCAGGATCTTCTGAGACTGTCCGTAGCCACCGCCGGAAATGACCACAGACTGGGCGCGAACGAAGCGCCGCCAGCCATCATATCCGTGTTCCTGGGTGATGAGCTGACCGCCATACTGGAGGCAATCAAGAACGATGTCCCGTATGCAGGAACCGAGAAGGTCACCATGAAGCTGGGGGTTCACGCGCTGCCCAGGTTCTCCAGGGATACGACGGACCGCAACCGCACATCGCCCTTTGCATTTACAGGCAACAAGTTCGAGTTCCGTTCCCTGGGCTCTTCCAACAGCATCGCCTGCTGCAACATCATGCTGAACGCTGCCGTAGCCGAGAGCCTGAAGCAGTACGCGGACCGGCTCGAAGGAGCGAAGGATTTTGAGGGAGAGCTGCATGAACTGATCCGGGAAACAATCCGGAAGCATGAGAGAATCCTGTTCAACGGAAACGGATACGGCGAAGAGTGGGTCGAGGAGGCGACGAAGGTCAGGGGGCTTTCGAACCTGAAGACAACCGCGGACGCCATGCCGCATCTGCTGGATCCAAAGAACATGGCCATGCTGATGGAACACAAGGTCTTCACACAGACGGAGCTTCACTCCAGATGTGAGATCATGCTGGAGAATTACTGCAAGACCGTCAACATTGAAGGGCATACCATGGTGGATATGGTTCGCAAGAATTACCTTCCGGCCATCGAGGAATACCTGTACAGTCTCGCTAATACCATCGCTGCGATGCGGTCCGTCAGCGACCGTGTGAAGTGCAACTATGAGGTTTCGACGATGGAGCGGCTCTCGGAGCTGACGGATTACATACTGGAGCGTGTGAAGGATCTTGAGAAGGCACTGGAAGATCTGAAGGGAATGGAGGACATCCTGAATACGTCGGAGATGATCCGGGACGATGTGCTTCCCAAGATGGAGCATCTGAGAAAGCACGTTGACGAAGCGGAGATGCTGATGCCTGAGAAGAGCTGGCCGTTCCCGAGCTACGGGAAGCTGCTGTTTTCCGTGTACTGATACCCGCGCAGGTCTGCCGGAAGCAGACCTGCGTCCGCAGTCGTATCGTTTGATTTGACGAAAGCACCTGGGAGGTATACCATGACAGACCGGTTCGAAGCAATCAGAAACAGGGGACTCTACGATCCTACCTTCGAGCATGACAACTGCGGGATCGGCGCCATCATCGATATCAAGGGCAGAAAAAGCCATCAGCTTGTCAGCGATGCCCTTTCGATCGTGGAGCATCTGGACCACAGGGCGGGGAAGGACGCCGAGGGGAAAACCGGCGACGGCGTCGGAATCCTCACGCAGATTCCGCACGACTTTTTTGTAAAGAAGATGGCGCAGGCCGGGATCGAACTTCCTGCTGAGCGCCGGTATGGCGTCGGCATGTTCTTCTTTCCGCAGGATGAGCTGAAAATGCGCCAGGCCAGGTCCATGTTTGAGGTCATTACACGGAAGGCGGGCCTGTCTATCCTGGGCTGGCGCCAGGTGGATTCGGATCCGTCGGTGCTGGGTTCCCGGGCGCGGGAATGCATGCCCCGCATCTGTCAGGTTTTTATCGCCCGTCCGGACGACACACCTCAGGACATCGACTTTGACCGGAAGCTGTATGTCGTCCGCAGAGAATTCGAACAGAGCAATGTGGAGACTTATGTGCCGTCGCTGTCCTGCAGGACGATCGTCTATAAGGGTATGTTTCTGGTCGGGCAGCTCCGGACCTTCTTCACGGACCTTGCCGATCCGGATTACCGGTCCGCGATCGCTGTCGTACACTCCCGGTTTTCGACCAATACCATGCCCAGCTGGATGCGGGCACACCCCAACCGTCTGATTGTCCATAATGGTGAGATCAACACGATCAAAGGCAATGTGGACAAGATGCTGGCCAGAGAGGAAACGCTTTATACAGACAGGTTTTCAGAAGAAGACATGACCAGAGTGCTTCCGGTGATCAGCGAGAACGGATCGGACTCTGCGATGCTGGACAACACGCTGGAGTTTCTGATGATGAGCGGCATGCCGCTTCCGCTTGCGGCCATGATCCTGCTGCCGGAGCCGTGGACGCACAACGAAACGCTGTCCCAGGAGGAGAGGGATTTCTATCAGTATTACGCAACGATGATGGAGCCGTGGGACGGCCCGGCTTCCATCCTGTTCTCCGACGGGGATGTGATGGGAGCGATTCTGGACCGGAACGGCCTGCGTCCGTCCCGCTATTATGTGATGGATGACGGAAGACTGATTCTTTCCTCCGAGGTCGGCGTACTTGATCTTCCGGAGGAACATATCCTGAGAAAGGAGCGGCTGCATCCAGGCAAGATTCTCCTGGTGGATACGAAAGAAGGCAGAATCATCAGTGATGAGGAGATTAAGGAGCAGTACGCGAAGGCACAGCCTTTCGGCGAATGGCTGGATTCCAATCTGCTGCATCTGTCCGACCTGAAGATTCCAAACAGAAGGGTTCCCTCGCTGTCAGGAGAGAAGCTTGCGCGTCTGCAGAAAGCATTCGGGTATACCTGGGAAAACTGCCATGACGGCATCCGTACGATGGCGCTCACAGGGACAGAGCAGATCGGCTCGATGGGTGTGGACACACCGCTGGCCGTCCTGTCCGGGATGGATCAGCCCCTGTTCTACTATTTCAAACAGCTCTTCGCGCAGGTGACGAATCCGCCGATTGATGCGCAGAGGGAGGAGATTGTGACCTCCCGCACCGTATATCTGGGCAAAAACGGCAATCTTCTGGATGAAAAGGAAGAAAACTGCCATGTTCTCAAGATTGAGAATCCGATCCTGTCAGATCTGGATCTTCTCAAGATTGAAGACTTGAAAAAGGAGGGATTCCGGGTTTCGAAGGTCTCCACTTTGTTCTATAAGGGAACACCCATGCAGCGTGTGATCCCGCATCTGTTTGTGGAGGTGGACAAGGCATACAGGCAGGGGACCAATATCCTGATCCTGTCCGACAGAGGCGTCGATGAAAACCATGTGGCAATCCCGTCCCTGCTGGCGGTGGCCGCGGTACACAAGCATCTGGTGGATACGAAGAAATGTACTGCCATGTCCCTGATCCTGGAATCTGCCGAGCCAAGAGAGGTACATCATTTCGCGACCCTGCTCGGTTATGGTGCGTCCGCGGTCAATCCGTACCTGGCGCATGCCACGATCGCTGAGCTGGTAAGAACGGAATTGCTGGACAAGGATTATTATGCCGCGGCCGATGATTATGACCGCGCGGTTCTGTTCGGCATTGTCAAGATCGCCTCCAAGATGGGCATTTCGACGATACAGTCTTACCAGGGCAGTAAGATCTTTGAGGCGATCGGCATATCAGAGGACGTCATCAGGGATTACTTCACGGGAACGGTCAGCCGGGTCGGCGGGATCAGCCTGGAAGACATCGGAAAAGCGGCGGACATGCAGCACAGCCGCGCATTTGACCCGCTGGGGCTGTATGTCAACCTGGAGCTGACCTCCGCGGGACGGCATAAGAGAAGGGCGCAGGGAGAACATCACAGGTATCAGCCACAGACGATCCATATGCTGCAGAGTGCCACACGGGAAGGTGACTATGAGAAGTTCTGCCGGTACACGCAGATGGTGGACGCGGAGCAGACGGGCTATCTGAGAAGCCTGCTGGAGTTTGCGATGCCGGCTGAGGGGGTACCGCTCGATGAGGTAGAGCCGGAGGAGGAGATTATCAGGCGCTTTAAGACCGGTGCCATGTCCTATGGATCCATTTCAGAGGAAGCCCATCAGACACTCGCCATTGCCATAAACCGTCTGCACGGAAAGTCGAACAGCGGAGAAGGCGGAGAGAGTGAGGAGCGGATTCTGTCTGCCGGAACCGAAAATGACCGCAGCTCGGCCATCAAGCAGGTGGCGAGCGGGCGTTTCGGTGTGACGAGCCGGTATCTGGTCAGCGCGAAGGAGATCCAGATCAAGATGGCACAGGGGGCCAAGCCCGGAGAAGGGGGTCACCTGCCCGGGAAGAAGGTTTATCCCTGGATCGCGAAGACAAGACACTCCACACCGGGTGTCAGCCTGATTTCGCCTCCGCCGCATCACGATATCTATTCCATCGAAGACCTGGCACAGCTGATCTATGACCTGAAGAACGCGAACAAAGAGGCCCGTATATCTGTCAAGCTGGTGTCGGAAGCCGGGGTAGGAACCGTGGCGGCCGGTGTGGCGAAAGCCGGCGCAGGCGTAATCCTGATCTCCGGCTACGACGGAGGAACCGGGGCAGCGCCGCTGTCCTCGATCCACAACGCAGGTCTTCCCTGGGAGCTCGGTCTTGCGGAGACGCATCAGACACTGCTGGCAAACGGCCTGCGCAGCCAGGTTGTCATCGAGACGGACGGAAAGCTGATGAGCGGCCGGGACGTCGCCATCGCGGCCATCCTGGGAGCGGAGGAATTCGGATTCGCGACAGCGCCTCTGATCACAATGGGCTGCGTTATGATGAGAGAATGCCAGTCGGATACCTGCCCCATGGGAGTAGCCACGCAGGATCCTGTCCTGAGAAAGCGTTTCGCCGGGAAACCAGAGTATGTCGAGAACTTCATGCATTTCATTGCCAGGCAGCTGCGGGAGATCATGGCGTCACTTGGTGTCAGGACGGTGAAAGAACTGACAGGAAGAAGCGACCTTCTGAAGGTAAGAGATGACCTGTCCGGGAAGCAGAAGCTTCTTGACCTGAAATCGATTCTGCCGGATCCGCCTGCACAAGACAGGGAGGAAATGACATTTAACCCGAAGCGGCAGTATGATTTCCGGCTGCAGGATACAAAAGACGAGAAGATTCTCCTTGCAGACCAGGGAATCCGGCAGTCGCTGAGCCGGCAGAAAAAGTCCGGCATCCAGGTCCGGGTGGATAATACGGACAGAACCTTCGGCACACTGCTCGGCGCGGAGATCACCAGAAGACATCCGGAAGGCCTGCCGGAAGATACCATCACAATCAACTGCACGGGAAGCGGCGGCCAGAGCTTTGGCGCGTTTATCCCGGCTGGACTGACGATTGGCCTGACGGGTGACAGCAATGACTATTTCGGGAAAGGCCTGTCAGGCGGAAAGCTGATCGTCCGCGCGCCGGACAAAGCTTCCTATGAGCCCCATGACAACATCATCATCGGGAACGTTGCCCTGTACGGCGCCACGTCCGGAGAGGCTTACATCGCCGGTATGGCCGGAGAGCGGTTCGCCATCCGCAATTCCGGGGCGACCTGCGTGGTCGAAGGCGTCGGGGAGCATGGCTGCGAATATATGACCGGCGGCCGCGTGGTGATCCTCGGAAAGGTAGGGAAAAACTTCGCGGCAGGTATGAGCGGAGGCTGCGCCTATGTGCTGGACGAAGAAAACCGTCTGTACAGGAACCTGAACAAACAGATGGTCCGGATGGAAAGCGTAGAAACCGCTGCGGAAAAAGAAGAACTTCACCGTATGATTCAGCGCCATGTGCAGCTGACCGGATCCGGCAAAGGACAGGAGATCCTGGACCGGTTTGAAGCGTACATTCCACGGTTCAAAAAGATCATACCGACCGATTACAAGGAGATCCTGCGGCTGATCGCCAGGAGCGAGGAGCATGGGGCTGACCCGGAGACGGCAAAACTGGAAG
>CAMIVF010000075.1 GCA_946401715.1 uncultured Clostridia bacterium
CAGCAGCATGTCAACCAGAGTCCCGGTCAGAGAGCAGGATCCGAAGGTCCGTGCGGCCAACTTTGACGAGGTATGCCTTGGATACAATGAAGAAGAAGCGGTCAGCGAGGCGGCCCGCTGCCTGCGCTGCAAAAAGCCGCAGTGCGTAGCCGGGTGTCCCGTGAATATCAATATTCCGGAGTTCATTCACGCTGTCAAAGAGAAAGACTTCGGAAGTGCATACGATATCATCTCACAGTCAAGCTCCCTTCCGGCGATCTGCGGACGTGTCTGCCCGCAGGAAAGACAGTGTGAAGGAAAGTGCATCCGCGGAATCAAGCAGGATGCCGTTGCCATCGGAAAGCTGGAGCGCTTTGTCGCTGACTGGGCGAAGCAGAACGGAAGAAAGATGAAGTGCGCGCTGCAGAAGACAGGGAAGAAGGTAGCCGTGATCGGTTCCGGCCCGGCAGGCCTTACCTGTGCAGGCGACCTTGCAAAAAAAGGATACGATGTCACGATCTTCGAAGCGCTGCACAAGGCAGGCGGTGTGCTGGTCTATGGAATACCGGAATTCCGTCTTCCGAAGGATGAAGTCGTCGCGAAGGAGATCGAGAATGTTCAGTGCCTTGGAGTGAAGATTGAAACCAATGTCATCATCGGCCGTTCCGTCACGATAGAAGACCTGATGAAGAAGGAAGGCTTCGAGGCAGTGTTTATCGGTTCCGGCGCAGGCCTTCCGATGTTTATGAATATCCCCGGCGAGCAGGCCAAGGGCGTATTCTCCGCGAACGAATTCCTGACAAGGAATAACCTGATGAAGGCGTACCGCGACGATTACGACACCCCGATCATCAGCGGAAAGAAGGCTGTTGTCGTCGGCGGCGGCAATGTTGCGATGGACGCTGCAAGAACCGCACTCCGGCTCGGCGCGGAAGTCCATATCGTGTACCGCCGCTCTGAGGCTGAGCTTCCGGCGAGGGCAGAAGAAGTGCACCATGCGAAGGAAGAGGGGATTGTCTTTGACCTTCTGACCAATCCGGTCAGGATCCTTGCCGATGACCAGGACAACGTAACCGGGATTGAGTGCATCCGCATGGAGCTGGGAGAGCCGGACGCTTCCGGAAGAAGAAGCCCGATTCCGATCGAGGGATCAGAGTTCACGATTGACTGTGATACCGTCATCATGGCACTCGGAACCCGCCCGAACCCGCTCATTTCCTCCACGACGGAAGGACTGGAAGTGAACCGGAAGCTGTGTATCGTCGCGACCGAAGAAGGCCAGACCTCTCTGGACGGCGTATTCGCCGGAGGAGACGCCGTATCAGGCGCAGCAACTGTCATCCTTGCGATGGGCGCCGGCAAGAAGGCAGCCGAAGCGATTGACGAATACCTGAAAGCCAGATGAATATCACCATACTTTCCGTCGGGAAGATCAAAGAAAAATACTTTACCGACGCGGTGAAGGAATACGCCAAACGCCTGTCCCGGTACTGCACGGTGCGGATCGAAGAGGTTTCAGATGAACCCGTGCCGGAAAAAGCGCCGGAAGCGATTCAGAAGCAGATTCTGAAAACAGAAGGCGAACGGCTGATGAAGATTCTAGACCGGTACCCGGGTGCATACACCCTGGCCCTGGCCATCGATGGAACCGCCTATGACTCCGTCGCCTTCTCCTCCTGCCTCAGCAGCCTGCAGGTAAGAGGATACAGCCACCTGATTTTCATCATCGGCGGCTCCATCGGATTATCACAGGAAATCCTGGACAGGGCAAACGCAAAGATCTCTTTCTCCAGGATGACCTTTCCGCACCAGCTGATGCGCGTCATCCTGCTCGAGCAGATCTACAGGGCACAGCGCATCGCGCACCATGAGCCCTACCATAAGTAACAAAGCACTCCAAACAAGGCGTTGACTGCACTGTATGCTGTATCTTGCAGGCGATAACGCTCCGTCTTCAAGGCTATGCAGGGGTTCTGAGCGTAGACTTTTGGGGGTCGAAGCGAAGAAGCCCTGCATAGCTGCAAGACGGAATCGGAATTACATCACAGACACAGGCAGGAAGAGCTTACAGACGTATCGTTGACGAAAAACAACGAGTTTTATATAATTGATAAAGGATTTTTTATATGGCATTATCCGAGAGCAAGGTTGATATTCCGCAGGATCTGCAGGGGCAGGTGTTCGGACAGTTCGACAATTATCTGAAGAAGATCGAGCGTACGCTCAATGTGACGGTGATCAGCCGTGACGGTGGTCTGAAGGTTGTCGGATCTGGTTCCGGCCCTGAGAGTGCAAGGAAGGTGATGGAAGACCTTGCCCGGATTGCTGCATCCGGGAATCCTGTTACGGAGCAGAATGTGAATTATGACCTTGCACTTGCCCTGGAACACCAGGACGCAGGGGTATCCCGGATCAGCTCCGATGTCATCTGCCATACGATCAGCGGAAGGCCTGTCTGTCCGAAAACCTACGGGCAGCAGAATTATGTGGAGTCAATACGCAGCCATATGATTACCTTCGGAATCGGGCCTGCCGGTACCGGCAAGACTTATCTTGCCATGGCGATGGCGATTACGGCGTTCAAGAACGAAGATGTGTCCAGGATCATCATGACCAGGCCGGCGATCGAGGCCGGCGAGAAGCTTGGTTTTCTGCCCGGTGATCTGCAGAGTAAGGTGGATCCTTATCTTCGTCCGCTCTATGATGCCCTGTACCAGATTATGGGTGCGGAAAGCTGTGCCAGGAATCTGGAGAAAGGCCTGATTGAGGTTGCGCCTCTGGCATACATGCGCGGCAGGACGCTGGACAATGCGTTTATTATCCTCGATGAAGCGCAGAATACCACGCCGGCACAGATGAAGATGTTCCTGACGAGAATCGGGTTCGGATCCAAAGTAATTGTGACCGGAGACCTCACGCAGAAGGATCTCCCGTTTGAAGCGAAGAGCGGCCTGGAGGTCGCAGTCGATGTCCTGAAGAAGATCGATGACATTGCGTTCTGCCAGCTGACCAGCAAAGATGTTGTGCGGCACCCGCTTGTGCAGAAAATTGTCCAGGCGTACGAAACATACGAGAAAAAGCATGACACTGAATTACGAAGAAGAGACCAGCATTACCAAAGAACTGGGAGAGAGCGCAGAGGCTCTGGCCCGAATGGTCATTCTGGCAGGTCTTGAACTGACACATTGTCCGTATGAAGCGCAGGTGAATCTGCTTGTTACGGACAGTGAGAGCATTCGTCAGATGAACCTGGATTACAGACAGATTGATTCGCCGACGGATGTTCTGTCCTTTCCCATGCAGGAATTTGACCATCCTGCAGATTTCAGTGCGTTCCGGGAGGGAGATTACAGCGTTTTTGACCCGGCTTCAGGAGAGCTGATGCTCGGAGATATCGTTGTCAATGCGGAACGTGTTTCGCAGCAGGCGGAAGAGTACGGACACAGCCAGAAAAGAGAGTTCGCTTTTCTGATTGCGCACAGCCTGCTTCATCTGGTCGGATATGACCATATGGAGGAGGAAGAGCGGCTGGAGATGGAGGATCAGCAGAAAAAGATCATGGAAATGGTCCGGATCCCCCGCTGACGGTTCAGCTCGAGGAGTATAACTTATTAACCAGGGGT
The DNA here is from genome assembly GCA_946401715.1 of uncultured Clostridia bacterium. Taxonomy (GTDB): domain Bacteria; phylum Bacillota; class Clostridia; order Lachnospirales; family Lachnospiraceae; genus Porcincola. The sequence goes on from CAMIVF010000075.1 coordinate 3,603, forward strand.
AGAGCCGAAGGCTCTGAAAGGAGAAAATGTATGAAGAAAAATCAAGTTGCAGCCATGCTTGCCGCAGGCATCATGGCACTGTCGGCATTCGGAACCTGTGCCATGGCAGATGAGACCTGTGCCAGCTATCTGACCGGCATGCAGGTACCCACCTCCATCGGCCGCACCAGACCGACTGCGCTGATGATTGAGAATGACGCAGATGCGGTTGCCTGGCAGCATGGAACCAGCTATGCGGATGTGATGTACGAAGCGATGGTCGAGGGTGCGATCACCCGTATGATGGCCATCTATGAGAATCTGGATGGCGTCAGCATGGTCATGCCGATCCGTTCCTGCAGACCGTATTATGTCTACTTTGCGAGAGAGTTCAACGCGCACTATGGCCATTACGGCCAGGTGGTCTATGCAGTGCCGATTCTGCAGCTTCCCACCACAGACGATATCGCCGGCATTCCGTACGGCGAAGGCGGACAGGACTACCAGCTGCATGATGGAAGCGCAGCCTACATCAGAGATCATGAGGGCGTCACCGGTATCTATACCAATAAGGAACTGCTGGACGGCGTCATCACCAGCTCTGACTGGAAGACGGAGTATGCGTCCGGATACAACGGACATTATCAGTTTGCGGCGGATGGCGAAGTTGTTACCCTTGACAACGGACAGATCGCAAAGGTCGTCATTCCGGGATTTGTCTATAATCACTGCAGATTTGACTACAACGAGGAAGACGGTCTCTACTACCGCTCAGAGTTTGGCTCACCGCAGATCGATCAGCTGAACGGTCAGCAGCTTGCCTATAAGAACATCATCATCCAGGAGTGCCCTTCCCAGATGGCAGACGAGCACTATCTGTGGACGGATCCGGTCAACGGATATGACGGCGGAACCGGCTGGTTTATCACCAATGGCCGTGCTGAGAAGATCACCTGGAAGAAGGAAAACTGGAGCGCCGATGATCCGATCGAGACCACGGTTACCACGCCGAACTGCGCATGGGACGTGCGTGAATGCGACTTTAACGTGACCCGGTATTATGACGCGAACGGCAATGAGATCCGTCTCAACCAGGGCAAGACATTTGTTGAGATCGTACGCAACCAGGATGATCCGAAGGTTGTGATCTCTGATGATCCTTCCATTGACACCAGCATTATTGACGGACTTGGCTGATTTTCCAAAGTCGCCGCCGTCGGAATGAACCGCCCGCAGCGAAGCAATCAGCTGCGCGGCGGATCTGACTTTTGAGGTATATCTGTGGCTGAGAGAGAACCGATAAGTGCAGCGGAGCAGAAGCAGACCGCTTCTGCTCCGGATCAGAAGAAAACGACTGATAATACCGCGAAGAACGTTCTGATTCAGGGAACGATCCTCGCGGGTGCTTCGATTATTGCCAAAGTCATCGGTCTGATCTACAGAATTCCTCTTTTCAAGATTCTCGGCGATGTCGGGAACAGCTATTATTCTACAGCAAACGAGATCTATTCTATCATTCTGATGATCTCTTCTTTCAGTCTGCCCCTTGCCGTTTCCCGTCTGATGAGCGAACGCATCCAGAAGGGGGAGATGCGCAATGCGAACAAGGTTTTCCTTTGTTCCATGCGTTTTGCCGTCGTGTCCGGCGGAATCCTCGCACTGATCACCTACGCCTTTGCCGGCGTCATCACGAAATATGTCATGAATGTGGAATACGCGAAGTACGGACTTCGTGTGCTCGCGCCTGTCATCCTGATCTTCGCGATCACCGGCGTATTCCGCGGATTTTTCCAGGGATTCTCGAATATGGTGCCGACGGCTGTCTCGCAGGTGATCGAGCAGATCATCAACGCGCTGGTCTCCATCTGGGGGGCCTGGGTGCTGATGGATTACGGCAGGAGCCTGGTTGCCGCCGGTGAAAATGAACTGGCTGCCCCCGGCTGGGGCGCTGCAGGCGCTACCTTCGGAACAGTGGCTTCTGTCACGGTTGCGCTCCTGTTCATGATGTACCTGTATTCCAGGTTCAACAGAAGATTCCGGCATTCGGTCCGGAAGGACCAGACGGCGAAGAGAGAATCCTCGCACTATCTGTACAGAGTCCTGATCCTGACCATCCTGCCGATCATCCTGTCAACACTGGTCTATAACATTTCCAATGTGCTTGACCAGGGCGTATTCAACGCGATCCTGAAGAGTCAGAACTATACGGAGAAACAGTACGCAACCATCTGGGGCATCTACACCGGACGGTTCCGTGTACTGATGAATGTCCCGCTGTCACTGGCTTCTTCGCTGGGACCTGCGGTGGTGCCTTCCCTGACGGCAGCCGTCGCGGCGAAGGATAAGGCCTCCGCCGTGCGCACCGTTCATTCATCCACACGCTATACCATGATCATTACGATCCCCTGTGCCTTTGGCATGGCGGCCCTCGGCGGTCCGATCATCCAGATGCTGTTCCATCCTTCGAGCGGAATGGCGCTTTCCGCCGGCATCATGCAGGCTGGCGCGGCTGTGATCATTCTCTATGCGCTCAGCACGCTTACCACGGCGATTCTGCAAGGGCTTGGACGCCTCAGGGAGCCGTTGATCCATAACGCTGCCGCACTCGTGATTCACCTGATTTCACTTGTTGTGATGCTGCGTTATCTGAATCTGAATATCTATGCAGTCCTTTATTCCAACGCAATCTTCGCGCTTGTGGTCTGCATTTTGAATGCGCTGTCAATCAGACGCTATATTTTCTACCAGCAGGAGATTCGCAAGACCTATCTGATTCCGCTTATTTCGTCGATCATCATGGCATTCGGTTCCTATGCGATCTGGTATGTCCTGAACATGATCGTGGGCAATTCCATTGCCACAATACTTTCCATCGGGTGCGGAGTCATCATTTATCTGATTTCTCTGGTTGCATTCCGCGGGCTGACAGAGCCTGAGATGCGTAAGCTCCCGAAGGGTGAAATCCTCGTCGGGCTGTTCCGGAAGATGGGTCTTCTAAGATAAGGAACTGATTCATCATGATCAAAAACAACACCGTATATGAATCCGAAGAATTCAGGCAGATGCTTCTTCAGGCCTCTGCCATGCAAGAGCCGCCTGTCAAGGACGGCTCTCTTCGACAGGCCTTCTTTCTCAGCCGGTGCCGCCGGATCGTCGGGCAAAGAGAGCAGGAGACCGGAAGAAGGATGACGTGCCACGTGGTCACCTTCGGGTGCCAGATGAATGAGCGCGATTCCGAGAAACTGCGCGGTATACTGACCCTGGCAGGCTTCACGCCTGCGCCGTCAGAGGACGCCGATTTTGTGCTCTATAATACATGCACGGTCCGTGAAAATGCGAACGTGCGGCTCTATGGACGCCTCGGCGCGCTCAGCACGTACAGGAAGAAGAACCCGGCCATGAAGATCGCTCTGTGCGGCTGCATGATGCAGGAAAAGGACGAGATTGAACGGATCCGGAAAAAGTACCGCTATGTCAGCCTGGTATTCGGGACCCATAATCTCTACCGATTCGCGGAGCTTCTGTGTGCCTGCCTGCTGTCGGACGAGCAGATCATCGACGTGGTGGACGAGAGCGATGCCATCGTGGAAAACCTTCCGTGCGAAAGGACCTATGCCTTCAAAAGCGGCGTTAATATCATGTTCGGGTGCAACAACTTCTGCACCTACTGCATCGTTCCCTATGTGCGCGGACGGGAGAAAAGCCGTGATCCGAAGGAGATTGTCCAGGAGATTGAGCATCTGGCCGGGGATGGCGTCGTCGAGGTCATGCTCCTGGGACAGAATGTCAATTCGTACGGCAAAGGTCTTGCGGAGCCTGTTAGCTTCGCACAGCTTCTGCAGGAAGTGGAAAAGGTGGACGGGATCGAGCGGATCCGGTTTATGACCTCGCACCCGAAGGATCTTTCCGATGAGTTGATTGATGTGATGCAGCATTCCAAAAAAGTCTGTCCGCATCTTCATCTGCCGGTGCAGAGCGGCTCTTCGCGTCTGTTAAAATGCATGAACCGCCATTATACGAAGGAATCTTACCTGGACCTGGTTGCGCGCCTGCGTAAGGCCATTCCCGACCTGTCGCTGTCGACAGACCTGATCGTCGGTTTTCCGTCTGAGACGGAAGAGGACTTCCTGGAAACTCTGGATCTGGTGCAGCGCGTAGAGTACGACTCTGCCTTCACCTTCCTCTATTCCAAACGCGCAGGAACCCCGGCTGCTTCCATGGAAGACCAGGTTGCGGACGACGTGGCGCATGAGCGCTTTGACCGTCTGCTCGCTGAAGTGCAGCGCATCGGGCGGAGGAAATCCTCCCGGTTTGAAGGTACCATCCAGCCGGTTCTTGTCGAAGACCTCAACCGGCAGGAGGAAGGGTATGTCACCGGACGCACACCGCACAACCTTGTGGTGCATTTTCCGGGGGACGCGTCCATGATCGGAACGATCCAGGATGTTTTCCTTCAGAAAGCGCACGGATTCTATTATACAGGAACTGTCAGTCCTGCCGCGGACGCTGACTGATTCGTCAGATACCGCCGGCAGGCATGACTGGATGATGGGAAAGAGTACAGCATGCTTCTCGATGAAATCGACGTCGGCCGCCTTTCGCCGATGATGAAACTGTATGTCGAGACGAAAAGACAGTATGCGGACTGCATTCTGTTTTACCGCCTCGGCGATTTTTATGAAATGTTCTTTGACGATGCCGTCCAGGTGTCCAGAGAACTGGAACTCACCCTGACCGGCAAGGAATGCGGTCTGGATGAGCGCGCTCCCATGTGCGGGATTCCGTACCACGCCGTGGACGGCTACCTGAACCGGCTGGTGGAATACGGCCACAAGGTAGCGATCTGTGAGCAGGTAGAAGATCCCAGGCTGGCGAAAGGCCTGGTAAAGCGCGAGGTGGTCAGAATCGCAACACCGGGCACGAACCTGGACACGAACGCGCTCGATGCTGGAAGAAACAATTACCTGATGAGCATTCTGTACCTGTCCGAACGGTTCGGAATTGCCTGTGTGGACATTACAACCGGCGCATTTCTTGTGACAGAAGCAGACTCCAGGCGGCGCCTGAGAGATGAGATTCTCCGCTATATGCCGGCAGAGATCATCTGCAATGATTCCCTGGAGCTGCCCGGCCTGGATCTGGAAGAGATCAAAAACAGCACCGGCGCGACGATCTTCACACTGGACTCCTCCACCTATGATGCGGAAGGATGCGTACAGGAGATTCTGGATCATTTCCATGTACAGTCCCTGACCGGAATCGGGCTGGGCGACATGGAATGCGGCACCATCGCCGCAGGCGCAGTCCTTCGCAGCGGACGCCCTATTTCGCGTCATACCAGCTGTCCGCCGCATGCATGTCAATCTCAAGCGCCACTTTCAGCTTCGCCGCGCCCATCATCTCTTCCCGCAGAATCTGCATCACCTGATCCTGCTCCTCCGGACGCACCTCGACCAGAAGCTCGTCATGGATCTGAAGCAGCAGGGCCGCGCTGAGGCATTCTTTTTTCAGGCGCCGGTCCACCCGGATCATCGCGATTTTGATAATATCCGCTGCCGTTCCCTGGATCGGAGCGTTCATTGCCACGCGTTCGCCGAAGGAACGCCGCATAAAGTTGGCATCCTTAAGCTCCGGTATCGGCCTGCGCCGGCCGAACAGAGTGACGGAATATCCTTTCTCCTTCGCGGATGAAACTGCCCCGTCCAGAAATTCCTTGATCCCGGGGTAAGTGATGAAATACTGGCGGATATACTCCTCCGCTTCTTTCCTGGAAATGCTCAGGTCCTGGCTCAGTCCGAAGGAACTGATGCCGTACACAATCCCGAAATTCACGGCTTTGGCATTTCTGCGCTCCAGCGGGGTAACCTCATCCGGAGGGATATGGAATACCTGGGAAGCCGTGATCGCATGAATGTCCTGCGCCTGGGCATAAGCCTCAATCAGGCGCTCATCACCGGACATA
>CAMIVF010000076.1 GCA_946401715.1 uncultured Clostridia bacterium
CGCCGTGCACCTGTGGACGTGGATTCCGGGAAGCGACGGTTCAAGCCCACCTATATGGTTTCCGGGTAACGGATTCAGGAAGAAAGGAGACGCCAGAATCGATGAAGATCGGTTTTATTGCGAATGACGCGAAGAAAAAACTGATGCAGAACTGCTGCATTGCGTACAGGCAGATCCTGTCAAGGCATGATCTTTACGCAACCGGCACCACCGGGAGACTGATTCAGGAGGCGTCCGGTCTTACGGTACACAAGTTTCTGGAGGGGCATGTCGGCGGAGAGCAGCAGATGAGCACCATGGTGGAGCAGAATCTGCTTGACCTTGTCCTCTTTTTCCGTGATCCGGAGAGCACCGTTTCCACAAAGAACGAACTGTCCGACCTGTCAAAGGTCATCCGCATGTGCGACCTGCACAATGTTCCGCTGGCGACGAACATAGCGACCGCCGAGATCCTTCTGAAAGCGCTGGAACGCGGAGACCTTGACTGGAGAGAGATGTATCACTGATTCAGAAATTAGATATGGGAAGAAAGCAGTACGATAAACCTGATTATTACACGCAGCGGGAGTGGAACCGCATCCGTGCCAGGGAACGGGCACAGGCCAGGGCGACAAGAAATCTTGTTTTGATCGCCGTTTTCATGCTTTTTGTTGCTGCAGCACTTGTCTACAGCGTCTGGTTCTTTATATTCCGTTCTCATGACACCGGCCTCAGGGTGTCCTATGACATCGAGAGTCCTGTTTTCGGGATTCACCAGGGAGGTGACATGATGGTGAAGGCAACACCATTTGCGGATGGGCTCTGTGTGACGGAAACAGATGTGGATGCCGATGCGATTTTTATCAGCGCGGCAGAAGCGGCCCTGTTTGATCTGACTTCCGAAGATGTTGTCTATGCGAAAAACATTTTTGAGCAAAGGTCACCCGCATCGATCACCAAGATCATGACAGCGCTGGTTGCACTGCGTTACGGCAATATGGACGACATGGTCACGGTGGATGAAGAAGCATTTGACATCGAAGAGGCGTCATCTGTCTGCGAGCTCCATGCGGGAGACAGGCTGACGCTGAAACAGTTGATGTACGGCATGCTGATCGCTTCCGGCAACGATGCTGCCCAGATGATCGCAAAGCATGTCGGAGGCGGGAGCATCAGCAATTTTGTCGAGTTGATGAACAAGACAGCTCTGGAGATTGGCGCGACGCATACGCATTTTGTCAATGCACACGGACTGACCGCAAGTGATCATTACACCTGCGCCTATGACGTCTATCTGATGCTGAATGCCGCCATGAAGTATGATCTGTTCATGGACATCATACAGAGACAGAATTACTATGCCGAGTATACAGATGCGGATGGAGACGCTTACGCCATGACATGGGAGACAACGGACCATTATCTGACAGGAGAAGCGTCCAAGCCTTCCAACGTTGTGATCTATGGCGGAAAGACCGGAACCACGGATGACGCCGGTGCATGTCTGGCGCTGATCAGCAAGGATCTGTACGGGAATCCGTTTATCTCTGTGATTCTTCATTCCGATTCCAAGGAAACGCTGTATCCGGAGATGAACCAGGTACTGTCCCTGGTTCCGTCCAGTGGCTGAAGCATCTGTCCATGGTTGTAATTTGAAGATGGAGTCGTTATACTGTTTAAAAGGAGGACATCAAATATGATACAGTTCATCATCGGTGAAAAGGGTAAGGGTAAGACAAAGGTTCTGCTTGAAAAGGCAAACCGCGAAGTGAAAGAAGCAACCGGCAATGTTGTCTATCTGGACAAGAACACGCAGCATATGTTTGAGCTGAACAACCGCATCCGTCTTATCGATGTAACAAATTACCCGCTTACCGATGCGGATGAATTCATCGGCTTTATCTGTGGTATCATCTCCCAGGATCACGACCTGGAGAAGGTCTATCTTGACAGCTTCCTGAAGATTGCACACCTCGAGAGCGATCCCATGGATCTTTCCGCGGTAACTCCGGTGCTGGATCAGCTCTCCTCCATCAGCAGCCAGTTCAAAGTAGACTTTATCATCAGCATTTCCCTGACAAAGGAACAGCTTCCTGCGCCGTACGGGGAGATGGTGGTAGCCGAGCTGTAAAGCATTCCCCTTACGTTCCGGCTTTCAGTCCGGCGGCCTTTTGGCGGATCATAGCGCGGCTTTGAGCGTTTGTATCGAGTAGGATTCGTCCTACTCGATTATTCTAATGCAGACTAGCAGACTACAAGGAGCTATCTGATTGGCATTCTTTTCGTTGAACAGAAACCGCTACGGGAAAACACGCAGGATAAGGAGCCTGCCGTCTTCAGTGAACGTTGGAACACTGATCTTCGGCCTGATCCTTGTCTATATTCTGATTACCCTGCTATTGTACCTGACACAGAAGCATATCGCAGGATATGAGGTTGTGGAAGGGACCATTTCCGGCAACTACCGGTACAACGCCATCGCTTTGAAGGAAGAGGAGATCATCAACAGCGACGTTTCCGGCAGTATCAGCTATTATGCAAGAGAGGGCTCCAAGGCAAATGTGGGAATGATGATCTGCGCTGCAGGCGGTGCAGCCGACGGTGCCGGCTCTGCCGCAGGTTCCTTAGTCACAACGCTTTCCGATGCAGACTTTGTACAGGCGAAGAACGAAATCACCACGTTTTCTGTCAACTTCAATGAAAGCATGTTCTCTGAAGTCTACAGTTTCAAGTCTGACATGCAGGGCGTTATCCTGCAGTCTTCGGTCAATGAAGATGCGGGTGACTATGTCACGGGCAGCTATGAAGCGCCTGTTCCCGGATTTGTCGTTTATTCCATTGACGGCATGGAAGGACTGACGGCAGAAGAGCTGACGTCGGACTGCTTTAATGTCGGATCCTACCAGAGCGAGAATCTGAGGCTGAATACTTCTGTCCGGGCCGGCGAGCCGATCTATAAGCTGATCACCAACGACACCTGGAGCCTTTGTTTTCCGGTCAGCGATTCCCTGAAGCTGGATCTGGAAGATATCTCCAACATCCGCGTCAGGTTCCTGAAGGACAATGAAACCTTCTCCGCGCCCATAGAGATGGTGGAAGGCAAGGACGGGACTTATGGAAAAATCACCCTCAAGTCTTCTCTTGTCCGTTATGTTTCTGACCGTTATCTTGAGATCGAACTGATCCTGAACAGGGCAAAGGGGCTGAAGATTCCCGTTTCTTCCATCACGGAAAAGACCTTCCTGGAGATTCCGGAAGAGTATGTCATGGTCAATGAAGAGTCCTCCAATGAAGTGTTCCTGACGCGCGAGACCTTCCTTGCCGATGGTTCCTCCTCCACTTCCAATGTGACAGCTGCCGTCTATTCCCATGACAGGGAGAACGGCTTCTATCTGATCGATCCGAGTCTGTTTGAAGCCGGAGACTATGTGATCATGCCCGATTCCTCGCACAAGTATCAGGTGACCCCTGACACGGTGAAAACGATCCAGGGCGTCTACAACATCAACAAGGGGTATGCTGTCTTCAGGCAGGTCACGATTATTGATGAGAACGAAGAATTCTGCATCGTTGATCCCGGCAACATCTACGGGCTTTCCGCGCATGACCGGATTGTCCTGGACGCTTCCAAGGTCAGCGAAGACGATATCATAAAGGGGTAAGCACGATGGGATTTATTGAAGAGAATCTGAAACACGTGGAGCAGCGGATTCAGGCTGCCTGTTCAAAAAGCGGCCGCAGGAGAGAAGACGTCACGCTGATTGTCGTCAGCAAGACAAAGCCGGTCTCCATGGTTCAGGAGGTGTATGATCTTGGTCCGAGAGATTTCGGCGAGAACCGTCCGCAGGAGCTTCGGGACAAGCACGATGTCCTGCCTGATGACATCAGATGGCATATGATCGGCAATCTGCAGCGCAACAAGGTGAAATATGTGGTCGGAAGAGCCGTAATGATCCATTCGCTCGGTTCCATGCAGCTGGCCGCTCAGATCGAAAAGGAGAGTGCGCAGCGCGGACTGGTCATGCCTTGCCTGGTTGAGGTGAATATTGCGAAGGAGGCATCCAAGGAAGGCATCCTGCCGGAAGATGCCATCGGTTTTATCAGGAGTCTTTCCACGCTGGAACACATTCATGTAGAAGGCCTGATGACCGTTGCGCCCTTCACGGATGATCCTGAGGAAAACCGCCCGTGGTTCCGCGCTCTGCGGAATTTGGCGGTTGACATAGAACATGAAAACATTGATAATATCTGTATGCGCCATCTCAGCATGGGTATGACCGGAGACTACGAAGTTGCTGTGGAAGAGGGCGCTACCATGATCCGTGTAGGAACAGGGATTCTGGGAGAGAGGGATTACAGTATATGAGTGTTTTTGACAGGTTTTTGAATTCAATCAAGCTGAATGATGATGACGATCTGGAAGAGGACGATTACTTTGACGAAGAGGAAGACGAGATCGACGATTCCAGTCCTGCCAGACGTTTTCTTTCCAGAGAAGAGGATGACGACGAACCGATTTTTGAAGAGGATGCTTCCGCTGTAAAGAAGCAGAAGACCGCTTCCCGTCATGCCTCCGCAAAACAGCCTCGCCGCTTCAGGAATTCTTCACCGCAGAACGCTTCACAGAAAGTTTCTGCTTTCCGTCCAAGGAAAGCCGCTGTACCGGAAGAAGAGGTGGAACGCAATAATTTTTCCGTATGTGTCGTGCGTCCCAAGTCCATGGAGGATGCACTTCAGATTGCGCAGATGCTGATTGCACACTGCGTTGTCATCCTGAACCTGGAAGGCCTGGCTCTGGATGTTTCGCAGCGGGTATTTGACTTCGCATCAGGCGCCTGCTGCGCAAGCCGCGGACGGCTGGACAAGATCAGCAATTACATCTTTGTCCTGACACCTCACGACGTAGATATCACAGGCGAGTTCCAGAAGATCCTGACCGGGACATTTGACCCGAATCTTGATATTGACCTGGATGAGGATCTTTGATGAAGGACCTGCTGTAGCTTATGAACAGCGTTTTTTGAAAGCAGCGCTGCTGCATCATATTTAATGTATCGTGGAAGATGAATCAAGCGTCATGGGAGAGACTCCTGCGACGCTTCTTTTTTAAAATGAGAAAACCTGCAATAAGAAAGGTGGTTGTTCAAGATGGCAGAGAACAGGAAAAAAGCATGGTCCGTAAAGGATCCGATCGATGTGAAGCCGCGCGGCCAGGCTTCCTACCGGATCTGTCCCGCAGATTCCTTTGATGACCTTGGATCTGCCCTGAAAGAAAGCGGCATCGAAGCCTGCCGCATATGCGTGGTCACGGACAGCAATGTGGAAAAGCTGTACCTGAAGGATGTCCTGAACGCGCTTCAGGTCCCGGGCTTCACGGTCACCAGCTTCACGATTCCTGCCGGGGAGGCGCATAAGAACCTCGACGAGATCCGGAAGCTCTATGTCCATCTGATCGAACAGGAATTTGACCGCAAGGATGTCCTGATTGCCCTGGGCGGCGGTGTCACGGGCGATATGACAGGATTTGCCGCAGCCACTTATCTCCGCGGAATCCGCTTTGTCCAGGTTCCGACGACGCTTCTGTCCCAGGTGGATTCTTCCATTGGCGGAAAGACCGGTGTTGATTTTGATTCCTACAAGAATATGGTCGGTGCCTTCCACCAGCCGTCCCTGGTCTGGCTGAATGTCAATACGCTTCAGACCCTGGATGAGGACCAGTTTGCAAGCGGCATGGGAGAGGTGCTCAAGCACGGGCTGATCAGGGACGCGTCTTACTATGAATGGTGCCTGGACCATATGGGAGAGATCGAAGACAGGCAGGAAGAGATCCTGAAGGAAATGGTGGTGCGCAGCATCCTGATCAAGCGATCGATCGTGCAGAAGGATCCTATGGAAAAAGGGGAGAGAGCGCTGCTGAATTTCGGACACACCGCAGGACATGCGATCGAGAAACTCAAGAACTTTGAGCTGTCCCATGGAGCGTGCGTGAATCTGGGTATCGTTGCGGCCGCTTACATTTCCTGGAAGAGACAGAACATTCCGGAAGAGATCTTCTATGAGATCCGTGATATGTCTGTTGCCTTTGGGCTGCCGATTTCCTATGACAGTCTGGAGCCTTCCGATATTCTCGAGGCGATGAAGAAGGATAAGAAGCGGATCGGCGAGACCACGCGGATGATTCTCCTGAAGCGGCTGGGCAATGCGTATATCGATGATACCGTAAGCAACGAAGAGATCCTGGAGGCACTGAAAAGCATCCGTTATGAAGGCTGACATGCGCATATAAGGAAACAATCTGACATGAAGAAGAAGCATATGAGATTCCCGGCAGCTTTTCTGATTTGGGTCATACTGGTCTTTCTGGACCAGTACACAAAGTATCTCGCAATGACATATCTCAGACCAAAGGGAGCTGTCGTCCTGATCCCCGGGGTGCTGGAGCTTCGCTATCTGGAAAACAGAGGCGCTGCCTTCGGCATCCTGCAGAACAGGCAGTGGGTATTCATCGTATTTGCCATCGCCTGTGTCATCTTCTGTGCCTGGCTGAGTTTCCGGCTGGCCGTTTCGAACCGCCACACAGCTTCCCGAATCTGCCTTGCCGTCCTTGCGGCAGGCGCAGCCGGTAATCTGATTGACCGGGCAGCGAGGGGATACGTCATCGACTTTATCTATTTCTCGCTGATTCATTTTCCCGTCTTTAACCTGGCGGACATCTGTGTGTCCCTGAGCACGATCGCCCTGGTCATACTGGTTCTGTTTTTCTACAAAGAAGATGACATCGGCTGATGGTCCGCGCGTATCTCTATCAGCAGACAGTATGATGCATGCAGTATGGTGCAGACAGAAAGAAGGAATCAGAAGCCATATGCCGGATCCGCACAAGCAACCCAAAGAAAATCCATACAGTGAAGAGTCCTGTATTCCGTCTGCCGGCGAAAACGCGGCAGAGGCGGAAGAGATTCTGACTGCCCGGATTCCGGACGAGCTGAACGGGGCAAGACTTGACGCGATCCTGGGTGTGCTCTTTCCGGACAGATCCCGGTCGTTCTGGCAGAATCGGATGGAAGAAGGACACGTCACCTGTGACGGTGCTTCTGTTACGAAGGCCGGAAAAAAAGGGAAGGCCGGACAGACGCTTCAGGTCATCATTCCGCAGGCAGAGCCGGCGCAGATCCTGCCGGAAGACATTCCTCTGGATATCCTGTATGAGGACGAGGATCTGATCGTCGTCAACAAACCGAAGGGCATGGTCGTCCACCCTGCACCGGGACATTACACGGGAACCCTGGTCAATGCATTGATGTATCACTGCAGGGATTCCCTGTCCGGCATCAACGGAGTCCTGCGTCCTGGCATCGTACACCGGATTGACCAGAATACCACAGGTTCCCTTGTCGCAGCGAAGAATGACGCGGCTCACGAGAGTCTCGCGGCCCAGTTTAAAGAGCACAGCATCACCAGATCCTACCGGGCCATTGTGCACGGCCGTCTGTCCGAAGACAGCCTTCTGATCAACGAGCCGGTCGGAAGACACCCGAAGGACCGCAAGAAGATGGCTGTCCTGAACGCATCTCAGGGAACCGCCCGACGGGCTGTCACACATGTAAGAGTGCTGGAACGTTTCTCTGCTTTTACTTATGTGGAATGTGTCCTGGAAACGGGGAGGACCCATCAGATCAGGGTACACATGTCGCACATCGGTCACCCGGTGCTCGGAGATGATGTCTATGGTCCGAAGAAGTGCCCGTTCCGCCTGGAAGGACAGACGCTGCACGCGATGGTGCTCGGCTTCCTGCATCCCGGGACAGAGGAATACATGGAATTCACTGCGCCGCTGCCGGAATACTTTACGCATCTGCTGCAGCAGCTGCGCAGCCGTTCCGTATGAGATGCACGAGCTGAAACCGCTCCGGCATGCAACTGCATAGAAAACATAGGATCCACAGGAAACAGCAGCCTGTGGATCCTTTTTTTCATAAAATGATGTTGGGGTCAAAAGTACCTTTTGCCTCTGGCAAGCAAGCTTGCCTCGGCTTCAGGGCTTTTGACCCTTACATCATAAAATAATTCTGCAGACAGCAGTTGACAGCGTGTGTTCAATGTGATATTAAAATGATATCACATTGATTTTCCAGAGGAGGTCAGTTATGGAAGAGAAGATTCTGTCAACAAGAAAAAACGGTATGGCGGTGCTGCTTGGCTGTCTCGCGCTTGAGGCTTTGTCTGTTTTTGGACTTGTGTACGGGATTGCAGTCAATCTGTGGATTATGGTGATTTCCCTGATCGTACTGTGCGTCGCATGGATTCCCATGCTCGGACTTCGCGTCTTAAAGCCGGAAGAAGCTCTGGTTGTCACACTGTTCGGCAACTACACCGGAACACTGAAGGGACCGGGATTTTATGCGATCAATCCGTTTTCCGTCAGCGTGAATCCCGCGAAGAAAACCCGTCTGGGCCAGAGCGGGGACGTGGACGGCGGATCGAAGGCAGGCTCCCTTGCCTCTCTGATTACCAAGAATCCGCAGGAGATGTCATTTACAAGCAATGTGATCTCGCTGAAGATCATGACGCTGAACAACAGCCGCCAGAAGGTCAATGATGTCCTCGGCAATCCGGTTGAGATCGGTGTCGCGGTCATGTGGAAGGTGGTCGATACGGCAAAGGCGGTCTTCACGGTTGACAACTACAAGGAATACCTTTCCCTCCAGTGCGATACCGCGGTGAGAAACATCGTCAAGATCTATCCGTACGACATGGCGCCGAATGTGGATACGACAGGCGACGGACTTGCGGATGACGGTTCTTTAAGAGGATCCACAGAGATCGTAGCCGGCAGGATCAAGGAAGAGATCCAGAACAAGGTCAGCCAGGCCGGCCTGGAGATTCTGGACGCAAGAATCACTTATCTGGCCTACGCGCCGGAGATCGCGGCCGTCATGCTGCAGAGACAGCAGGCATCCGCAGTCATTGACGCCAGGAAAATGATCGTGGACGGAGCCGTCGGAATGGTGCAGATGGCACTCGACAAGCTGAGCACGGACAATATTGTTGACCTTGATGATGAAAGAAAGGCAGCCATGGTGTCCAACCTTCTGGTTGTCCTGTGCGGAAACCATGATACACAGCCGGTCATCAATTCAGGTTCACTGTATTAAAGGATACTTCCGATTGAGTACAGCCACCGGCAGATCACAGCCGGTCTGCCGGGGCAGGCTTGATACAGCTGATCTGGGAAAACGGTTGAAAGCGGGTATGTGTTTATGGCAGGAAAGAAACAGGTTCCATTGAGACTCAGTGAAAAACTGTACGATGCGATTGCCGCGTGGGCGGAAGATGATTTCCGATCTGTCAACGGACAGATTGAGTATCTGCTCACGGAATGTGTCAGACAGCGCAAAAAGAACGGGAAATACGTCTCAGAGCATCTCGACGAAGCCCCAGAGCTGGATATAAGTTAAACTTGACCGGATCAATGCAGCAGCTG
>CAMIVF010000077.1 GCA_946401715.1 uncultured Clostridia bacterium
GCCAGCAAAATCCAGATCACTGCCATAATGGAACTGTACGCCATAAAGATGATCACCGACTGCAGCAGATCCCGGATGACATTCACGGCAATCGCGCAGACGATCAACAGCACAAGCAAAATGACAGTCAGAATCTCACTGGGCATCATGATGCGTTCCTCCTGCTCACATAGCGGTCAAGGTACGGATTCGTACGCATTTCCACCATACTGAGAAAATGTGTACTGGTGGGGGATGTCAGCCACATGAAGATAATCAGAAGCAGAATCTTCAAACTGTTCAGGTTCCGGCCGGACGCAATCATCAAAGACAGGACAATGAACAGAAGCCCCATCGTATCGCCGATTCCGGCAGCATGCATACGGTTCAGCACATATCCGAAACGGAAAATTCCCACGACCTCCAGCACATAACAGAGAATACCGATGCATAAAAGCACGGCAACTATCCAGAAACGGATCCACTCACTCATATGCATCCTCCTTAACCCGGTACGCCGGATCTGATGCCGCTGAAAGACGCTCTCCGGCATAAGATATGCCTTCTCCTGCTGCCTGTTCAGGTTGATCCGGAAGAGATTCCCCTTCCGGCTCCTTCTCAGGACCGGGACTTTTCCGGTTATAGACAGAGGCGAGAATCAATACGGTTAAAAGGCTGATCATCGCGTAGATCAGCGCGATGTCCACCAGCCAGCCTTCCTGCAGAAGCCGGGACAGAATCGTGACCGAACAGATGACCAGCGTCCCGATCATGTTAATGCACAGGATCCGGTCCGTAATCCTCGGGCCGATGATGCTCCGGATCAGGACAAGTCCCATCAGTATGCCCAGTACGATCAGCGCTGTCAGAAACAGATACTGATATGCGGTTTCAACGCTCATGGATTCCGCTTCCTTTCATTCCATCAGTTAAGAGGCTTTCCGGCCTCTGACCGGATCTTTTCCGGCTTTCACATACTGTTCTCACAGGCGGATCCGCCTCAGAAGCCTTACAAAGGACGACTCTCCGATGCCATCTGCAAACTCCGGAATCAGGCAGTGCACCGTGAAATGATCTCCCTTCATCTCCACCGTCACCGTACCCGGCGTCAGCGTGATGGAATTGGCCAGCACCACATTCTGGAATTCCGTCGGAAGCCCGGAATCAAACTCGATCAGGACAGGCTCCGGCTTTCTGGACGGGCTGAGGATCAGCCTGATGACATGGAGAGACGCCAGAATGATCTCTCTCATCAGATTAATCATGTACAGCACGACAAGCGGCAGATACTTCAGCACGTCAAGCTCATGCCTGAAAGAATATCCGAAGGCTGCACAGGCAAACAAAAAAACAGCCGCTGCGATGAAAAGACCCAGAAGCACAAGCTCCAGGGTAACGCGGCCGTTCAGGATTATCCATAGAAGAAAAAATATACTCAGCATGGTACGCCTCCGCGGCAAGTGTACCACTTCTGCGCTGCAGTGACAACTCAGTGCCGGCCGTTCCCGGTCACTGAGCGTCTCACACAGCCTGCAGCCTGAAGAGGAGAAATCGGATACTGAATGACAGACAGCCGGCTCAGATGCCTTCCTGTCTTCCCTTCAGTGTGCTGACCATGCGCCTCGTAATGTCAAGTTCCTCCGGCATCTGGTTCCGGACAAAAAGCGTCAGGCCGGATTCATCAAAGGTCAGCCGGATCATCGCTGCGCCAAGCGCTTCCTGGTAACGCACCTCCAGCTCCATCTCATCGGCCCAGACCCATTTGCCGGCAGCAAAATAGATTCCGTCTGAAAGCGTTGATTTCCTGTATGCTCCGTCAAGTCCGACCCGCAGCGTCTGCGTCCTGTCTGAAGCATGCTCCTTAGCCGTGCTCCTTTCACGAAAGGCGATCACCAGCTGGTTTTCCTCAAAAGTGAAAAGCATGTTTTCAAGCGCAAGAGGGCTATGTCCGAAGTGGCCTTCTCCGCCGATGAACTCTTCAAAGGATATGCCGTCCGGATTGTCAATGGCATAGCTCTTTCCGTCCAGCAGCGGTTCGGACCAGCACTGACGGACTGCCCAGGGGGCATGCAGCTTCAGCTTCCGGAGTTTTTTCTGCAGCTTGCCCCACTCCTTCGGATTCTCTTCCAGCGTGTCCTCTTCCATCCTGTCTGCAATCATACTGTCGAAAAGACTCAGCTGCTTTTCTGTATTGACGGCTGCCGCCGTCATGATCATGACCGCGTCCTTTTCCGGAATCACATAGCCGAACTGTCCGTACAGTCCGTCCGCCCTCCAAGATCCTTTGTAAGGATTGCACCAGCACTGATAGCAGTATCCCAGCTTCCAGTGGCGGGTCTGCGGCGCATAGACCTCATTGTCCGTCTCGATCTGTTTGCGGAACGCGCGGTCAAACCACGCTTCTGACAAAAGCCGCCTGCCTTCCCAGACGCCGCGCTGTTCGAGGAACCAGATGAACCGGGCAAGGTCCTCCGTGCGCATGTGATACCCCCAGCCGCCTGCTTCGACCTCGCTGTAGGGTGCATCCGGCCGTACCACCCTGTCTCCCATGGTGGAGCAGTAGACGTCCTTGATCCCCAGCGGCTCAAACAGTCTCGGCGTCAGGAACTGCGTCAGTGTCTGTCCGGTCTTCTTCAGCAGAATCAGGCACAGAAGATCCGTACCGGTCGTGTTGTACTGGAACACCGTGTGCGGGCGGTATTTGAACTCCTGCTCAAAGAATGCCTTCACCCAGTTTCCGCCGCACTCCTCGACATCCACTGTTGTCAGCTCGGCCTCATGACCGCAGCTCATGGTCAGCAGGCTCTCGATATCCGCAAGCGCCAGGTTTTCAGAAATCTTCTCCGGAAGTTCCTCCGGGAACAGATCCACCAGCTTCTCGTCCAGAGACAGGATTCCCTCCTGCTCGGCAAACCCGATGGCGATCTGCGTAAAAGTCTTGGAAAAGGAATAAATGATATGCCTGGCATCAGGAGAATACGGCTTGTACCACCCTTCCGCCGCGACCTTCCCGTGACGGATCAGCATAAAGCTGTGCAGCTGGATGCCAGCCTTGTACGATTCCTTCAGAAACGAACGGATGTCTTCGGACCGGATACCGACCGATTCCGGTGAAACTCTTTCAAATGCCATTTTGCAGCTCCTTTCATCATTGATAGGCCGGAAGCCAGTCTTTGTGAGCTTCGAACAGTTCGTCACACATCGATACGATCTCATCGATCGTCAGCTCGGCGGACGCATGCGGATCCAGCATGACCGCCTGGTATACCGCATCTTTTCTGCGCGTTCTGGCCGCTTCGATCGTCATCAGCTGTACATTGATATTCGTCCGGTTGAGCGCGGCACACTGCTCCGGAAGGTCTCCGATCACGGTGGGCTGGACGCCGTTGCGGTCAACCAGGCACGGAACCTCGACGACTGCATTGTGCGGAAGATTCGTGATCAGCCCGTTATTCAGGACATTTCCTCCGATTCTGACCGGTGTGTTGGTCTCCATCGCTTCCATGATATAGCTGGCGTACTCTCTGGAGCGCTCGTGCTTCAGGGTCGGATTCTTCGTCAGCTCATGCCCTCTTTCCTTCCAGTCCTCGATCTGGCGGATACATCTGCGCGGGTACTCGTCCAGCGGTATATTGAAGTTTTCGATCATCTCCGGATGACTGTTTTTGATAAAGTAGGGCGTATACTCGGCATTGTGCTCGCTGGACTCGGTGATGTAGTAGCCAAACCGCAGCATCAGCTCCAGACGCACCATATCCCCGTGCCGGCCTGTCTTCTGATAGAGGTCATATTCCTCCCGCATGCGCTCTTCCCACTGCCCCGGGAGCGGCTCGCCGTTGGTCAGCATCTGCCTGCGCTCTTCGTAGGTGCCGATATCCAGCTTTCCGGCGTTGTACAGGCGGGCTCTTCTCTTGATCTCCGGGTACAGGTCGACGCCGTCCCTGGTGCACTCCAGAAGCCATGCCTGGTGATTGATTCCGGCAATCTTTTCCTGCACCCGGTCATCGTATCCCATGCAGAGCTCATTCAAAAGGGTCGGCGCGCAGACCTGCACGCTGTGGCACAGTCCTACCGTTTTCACTTTCGTCATACGGAGCATCGCACCGGTCAGCATCGCCATCGGATTCGTATAGTTGAGCAGCCACGCGTCCGGACAGACCTCTTCCATATCCTGTGCAAAATCCAGCATCACCGGGATCGTCCGCAGCGCGCGAAACACGCCGCCGACGCCCAGCGTATCCGCGATTGTCTGCTTCAGGCCATACTTTTTCGGAATCTCAAAATCCGTGATCGTACAGGGATCATAGCCGCCCACCTGGATGGCATTGACCACATAGTCCGCGCCGCGCAGCGCGTCCTTCCGCTCCGACACGCCCAGATACTTGCTGATGACGGCTTTTGATCCGTTATTGCGGTTGATTGCCTGCAGCATGGCTTCCGATTCATTCAGCCTGACCGGATCGATGTCATAAAGCGCGATCTCGCTCTTCTCCAGTACCGGCGTCATCATGCAGTCGCCAAGGACGTTCTTGGCAAACACGGTCGATCCTGCTCCTAAAAATGTAATCTTTGGCATACTTTGTTCCTCTGTTCCTTTCACTTTTGCCAGTCCACCCTGGCGAAACCGTTCCGTCAGGTTTTTTTCTTCACCGAATAGCCAAACCGGCCGATCTGCTTCCCGAGTGCGAAATATGCGCCGTGGGAATATGTGATCAGTCCTGTTTTTTCCAGCGCGAAACGTCCTTTCTCGTCCATGTACCGTTCATCGACCGTCACACCAGCCACTCTGGCAAGAAACATGTCATGTGATCCGAGACGCTCCGTTTTTTCCACCCTGCACCAGATGTTGACGGGACTTTCCGCGATTGCGGGCGCATGCATCAGATCCGACCGGTATGGCGTGAGTTTCATCTCGCGGAACTTGTCATGCTCACGCCCCGATCTGACGCCGCACCAGTCACATGCCTTCGTCAGCTTTTCCGTCACAAGATTGACTACGAATTCACCGCTCTCTTCGATGATTCCGTGAGAATACCGTTCAGGCCTGACCGAAACCGAGACCATGGCCGGATCAGAGCACACTGTCCCCGCCCATGCCACCGTGATGATGTTCGGCCTTTCACCGTCTCTTTCACAGCTGACCATCACCGCCGGCACCGGGTACAGCATATTGCCGGGTTTCCATAATTGCTTTGACGCTGTAATCATTATAATCTGCCGTCCTCTCCCGCAAGCGAAAGAACCTTCTCCCACGACAGCGGTGCAGTGGAAGCCCCCAGGTACAGGGTGCTGTAGGAAGCGGCGCAGCACGCAAGCGCGCAGGCTTTCTGCGCGGAATACCCCCTCACGATGCCGGTGACAAAGGAAGCGGCAAAGCAGTCTCCTGCCCCGGTCGTATCCAGAGGATCTACCTTCATCGAAGGAACCCAGCCTGTGAAGGACGGGGTGTCCATATAGATTCCGTCCGCCCCGCACTTGATCAGGACATTTTTTACCCCGAGCTCTCTGAAGGCTGCTGCGGTCTGCTGCGCTGTGTCGGCGCCGACAAGGCTGCGGGCCTCATAATAGCTGGGAAGGAAATAGTCGATCTGCGGAAGCAGGTGGCGGATTCCGTCCAGCCCCAGCTGATACCTGTCATAGACGGTATCGGCAAATACCGGGATTCCCCTCTGCCTTGCCCTTGCCAGATAATCCTCCAGTCCGTCCCGCTCCAGATAGTCCAGGCCATACAGGCTCGCAAGCGTGATCGCCTTCACGCCCTCCGGAACCGGGTCCGGCAGGTCTTCCAACCGGATCTCCCGCTCCACGCCGCTTGCCGAGAAGATCCTTCTCTCTCCCTTGCTGTCGACCAGGATCATGGAGGTTCCGGTCCTGCCGTCTTTTCTGACACAGACCAGGGAGGTATCTACTCCCTTCTGCTGCAGCGCCGCCTTGAGCATCTGCCCGGTACTGTCCGCGCCGACACAGATCGCCAGTCCACAGTCCATCCCCAGCATCTGAAGATAGACGCCCTGATTGACCGCATCGCCTCCCAGCTGGATTCCGATCTCCTCGATGCTCTGTTTCTCCTGCCATTCATCCTTCTGGCTGACGGGTCTGGCGGTAATATCCATGACAGCCAGTCCAATACACAAAACGTTCATCTCCCACTCCTCTTTCTGTCTTCTGCCAGATCACATTTCCTGCTGCAGCCTGCGCAGCCGCACCCGCACCCGTTCCCCTTTCTCTGGCCGGATATATAAACCCAGACCGCAGTTCCCAGTACAACGGCAAGAATGATAATCAGAAAAACATCCAGCAGATTCATCGTTTGCTCCATTTCCGTCAGGCAGTCCTGACCTGACAAAGGCACGGCGCGCTGCAGAGTGCCGCGCACAGCGAAAATCAACTACGTGCTTCAGAAAACCATCGTGAGCAGCCGGAATCCGAATGCAGCGACCCATGCGATCAGGCATTGTACCACAACGACACTAAACGCCCAGCGTGCTCCCATTTCTCTCTTGATGGCGGCCACCGCGGCAACGCAGGGTGTGTAAAGAAGACAGAAGATCAGCAGAGAGCCTGCTGCAGCCGCACTGATCGCTGCCCTCACGCCGCCCTCGTTTCCGAACATCACCTGCAAAGTGGCGATAACGCTTTCCTTCGCCATAAATCCGGAGATCAGGGAAGTCACGATCCGCCAGTCCCCGAGTCCCAGCGGTTTCATCACAGGCACCAGAATGCCCGACAGGGCCGCCATGATGCTGTCAGAAGAATTCTTCACCAAAGTCAGGGTCATGTCAAAGCTCTGTAGGAACCAGACAACCACCGTTGCAATCAGAATAACGGTAAATGCTCTCTGCAGGAAATCCTTCGCCTTCTCCCACATCAGCTGCAGGGTAGAGCGCACAGAGGGAAGTCTGTAGTTGGGAAGCTCCATCACAAAAGGAACCGCCTCTCCCTTGAACAGGAACGCTTTGAATACGACAGAGAACAGGATGCCGAACAGAATGCCCAGCACATACAGTCCGATCATGATCAGGCCTGCGTAATCAGGGAAAAATGCGTTCGCAAAAAAACCGTAGATCGGCAGCTTGGCCGTACAGCTCATGAACGGCGTCAGGAGTATGGTCATCTTTCTGTCCCTGTCGCTGGGCAGGGTCCGGGTTGCCATCACAGCGGGCACGGAGCAGCCGAAACCGATCAGAAGCGGAACGATGCTTCTGCCCGACAGGCCCAGCTTCCGCAGGATCTTGTCCATGAAGAACGCGACGCGGGCGATGTATCCGCTGTCCTCCAGAAGGGACAGGAAGAAGAACATGACGACGACGATCGGCAGGAAGCTCAGCACACTTCCCACGCCTTCGAAGATTCCCTTGATGATCAGACTGTGAAGTACCGGATTGGCATTTCCTGCGGTCAGTGCTGCGTCAACGTGATCTGTCAGGACGCCTGTCCCCACCTCGATCAGGCCCTGCAGCCATGCACCGATGACATTGAAGGTCAGGAAAAAGACAACCCCCATGATCAGGATAAAGAACGGGATGGCCGTCCACTTTCCGGTCAGGATCCGGTCGATCTTCTCGGAGCGGATCCGTTCCCTGCTTTCACGGGGCGGATTCACACATTCGTCGCAGATCTTGTCGATGAAGGAAAAACGCATATCCGCGATGGCCGCACTCCGGTCCAGGCCGCGTTCCTTCTCCATCTGCACCGTGATGTGCTCCAGTGTCTCCTTCTCATTCTGATCCAGTTCCAGCTGGCTGAGAATCATAGGATCCCCTTCGATAGCCTTCGTCGCTGCAAACCGGAGCGGCAGAGCGCATCTTTCGGCATGGTCCTCGATCAGGCTTTCCACCGCGTGCAGGCTGCGGTGAACAGCGCCGCCGTTCTCATCCGGCATGCAGAAGTCCTGCCGTCCCGGCTTCTCACGATATCTGGCAATGTGGATCGCATGATCGACCAGCTCGTCCACGCCTTCGTTTTTTGCGGCGGAGATGGGGACGACCGGCGTCTGGATCAGGGTTTCCATCGCATTGATGTCAACCGATCCCCCATTCTCTCTCATCTCGTCCATCATATTCAGGGCAACCACCACCGGCACGTCCATCTCCAGAAGCTGCATCGTCAGATACAGGTTTCTCTTGATGTTGGTCGCGTCCACAATATTGATCACCGCGTCCGGTTTATCCTGCAGGACGAAGTTCCTGGACACGATCTCCTCACTGGAATAGGGAGACATGGAATAGATGCCGGGCAGGTCCGTAATCTTCGTATTCGAGTGGCCGCGGATCGCTCCGTCCTTCCTGTCTACCGTAACACCCGGGAAGTTTCCTACGTGCTGGTTGGAACCGGTCAGCTGGTTGAACAGCGTCGTCTTCCCGCTGTTCTGGTTTCCCACAAGCGCAAAGGTCAGTATGTGGCTGTCAGGCAGTACCTCTCCTCCGTCCACATGGTGGATGCCGGGCTCACCGATATGCGGATGGGGGATCTTCTTCGCCTTTCCTGCGGATACAGATTCCTCTGTCTTCTCAATCCCTGTCACCTCGATCTGCTGCGCGTCCGCCAGACGAAGGGTCAGTTCATATCCGTGGATCCGGATCTCCATCGGATCCCCCAACGGGGCAAGCTTGATCAGCGTGACCTCCGCGCCGGGAATCACGCCCATATCCAGAAAATGCTGCCGGAGCGCCCCTTCGCCTCCGACCTGATTGATCCGGGCGCTCTGCCCGACTGCCAGTTCCTTCAGTGTCATTCTTCTGTCCTTCCCATTCTGCTTAAGAGAGCATCCAGCTCCTTTGCCTCCTGCAAAGCCTCCCGGCGTCTCCTCTCCCCGCGCTCTCCCTGCGCATGTACAAGACCTGCCAGGGTTCTTTCCTGAATCTGCCGCCTCCACCTGAGGTATCCGGTCCATTCCTCCGGTCTGTCCCGCATCAGGCATGGTCCGTACTTCGCCTCGGTGTCTGTCAGGTTCATCTTCCCGGGAATACACCGCATCATCTGATAATACTTCCCGTCCTCCAGCACCATTTTTTCCTGTGCGATCTGCCAGCCGGCTCCTTCCAGGTACCTGCGCACGGCAAAGATCTCCGACTGCGGCTGCAGCACCAGCTCCTTCACCTCGCTGTGCAGGGCAGGCCGCGCTGCAAGAATCCGCACACACAAGGCACCACCCATTCCGGCAATCAGGATGGTGTCCGCCTCGTCCTTTCCCAGCGCCTCCAGTCCGTCAGACAGGCGTGCCTGTATCCTGTCCTGGAGCGCATGCTTCCTGATGTGCTCCCGGGCCCGCTGCAGCGGTCCCGGATTCACGTCCATCGCGATCGCGGACGGGATGCGCCCCTCCTCCACCAGAAAGACAGGAACATATCCATGATCCGTCCCGATATCAGCAAGCCGGCTGCCTTCTGTCACCAGGGATGAAACGCTCAAAAGCCGCTTTGACAGAACCATATTCCGGATCCTTTCTTCCTGC
>CAMIVF010000078.1 GCA_946401715.1 uncultured Clostridia bacterium
CGGGGAATAAATATCGGGGAGCTTTCGCTCCCCGCCTTTTCCCTGTTTTATATCATTGTTTCCGATTCATGAGCCTTGCTTCTGCTGCTTCACACTCACTGCTTCTGCTGCTTCGAGATCATCGCCCTCTTGCGCTTGAGCGGATCCAGGATCTTCTTGCGGATCCGGAAGGATTCCGGTGTGATCTCCAGCAGTTCGTCTGCGTCAATATATTCGATCGCCTGCTCCAGCGACAGCTTCCTGGGCGGCACCAGCTTCAGTGCTTCATCCGATCCGGAGGCTCTCGTGTTGGTCAGGTGTTTCGTCTTGCAGATATTCAGCTCGATGTCTTCACTTTTGCCGCTCTGGCCGATGACCATGCCCGAATAAACCTTGTCGCCGGGCTCTACAAAAAGCGTTCCGCGGTCCTGTGCATTAAACAGACCGTAGGCGACGGCAACGCCGGTCTCAAAGGAGATCAGGCTTCCCTGCTGCCGGTAGGCGAGCTCGCCCTTGAACGGAGCATATCCTTCGAAGATCGTGTTGATGATGCCGGTGCCCTTGGTGTCGGTCATGAAATCATTGCGGAAACCGATCAACCCGCGGGACGGGATCTGGAACTCCAGACGCGTACGGCCGTCATTGGTGCGGCCCATGCCCTGCAGCTCACCCTTCCGGAGGGAGAGCTTCTGAATGATGGTTCCGGAGAATTCGTCCGGCACATCGACATAGGCAATCTCCATCGGCTCAAGCTTTCTGCCGCGCTCGTCCGTCTTGTAAATGACCTCCGCCTTGGAGACGGCGAATTCATATCCTTCCCGGCGCATGGTCTCGATCAGGACCGACAGGTGCAGCTCGCCGCGCCCCGAGACCTTGAAGGTATCGGTATCCTGCGTGTCCTCGACGCGCAGGGACACGTCGGTGTTCAGCTCCCGGTACAGGCGGTCACGGATATGGCGGGAGGTGATGTACTTCCCTTCCTGGCCCGCGAGCGGACTGTCATTGACGCAGAAGTTCATCGAGATGGTCGGCTCTTCGATCTTCTGAAATGCGATTGCGTCCGGTGCATCCGGCGCGCACACGGTGTCGCCGATGTGCAGGTCCTCGATGCCGGACAGGGCGACAATGGCTCCCATGGAAGCTTCCTGCACAGCAACCTTCTTCAGCCCGTCAAATTCGTACAGCTTCGTGATACGGACCTTCTCCTTCTTGGTGGAGTCGTGGTGGTTCACCAGAAGTGCATCCTGATTTACGCGGATCACGCCGCGGTCAATTTTGCCGATGCCGATGCGGCCGACATACTCATTGTAATCAACCGTGGAGATCAGCATCTGCAGCGGACCGTCTTCCTCCCCTTCCGGAGCCGGGATGTGGCTGAGAATTGTCTCAAAGAGCGGAGACATATCCTTCGGCTCGTCCCCGAGTTCCTTCAGCGCATAGCCTTCCTTGGCGGAAGCATACACGAAAGGACAGTCAAGCTGTTCGTCCGATGCGTCCAGATCCATCAGAAGCTCCAGCGTCTCGTCCACGACTTCCTCCGGACGTGCGCTCGGGCGGTCGATCTTATTGACACAGACGATAAAGGGAAGATCCAGCGCCAGCGCCTTCTGCGTGACAAACCTTGTCTGCGGCATGGGCCCTTCAAATGCATCCACCACGAGGATGACGCCATTTACCATCTTCAAAACACGCTCTACCTCGCCGCCGAAATCGGCATGGCCAGGCGTGTCAACGATGTTAATCTTTGTCCCGTTGTAGGAAACGGCTGTGTTCTTGGACAGGATCGTAATGCCGCGCTCACGCTCGAGATCTCCCGAGTCCATGACACGCTCGGCTACAGCCTGGTTCTCGCGGAACACACCGCTCTGATGGAGCAGGCAGTCAACGAGGGTTGTCTTGCCGTGGTCAACGTGGGCAATGATCGCAACATTCCGGATATCTTCTCTTCGCATATTTTTACCTCAGCGGGGATAGCCCCTCATATCAGGCGGACTTGATCTTTCTGATGACATGCTGACTCAGCTTCCCGGTTCCGGTACCATTCTGACTCAACTTCCTGGTTCCGGTACTGACCCGGTTTCATATTCTGTAACTGAGTCCCGCCTTTCCTTATTACTCCGCATTTTTCGTATCCCGGCGATTCTACACCTATTTACTGTACAGAGTCAACACAAAGGATACATTCGTGAAGCCATTCTGAAGCCATCAGCGAAGCACCTGGTCACAGCAGTACGCCGGTCTGTAAATGCCCCCTGTCCGGAGATGCAAGGGCAGATGCAAAGAAAGTCCCGTCCGGAGATACACAGACTTGAAAACAGCCGCATTCTGGTGTATACATAACAATACGGTTTTGCTTACTGTCTTTGGCCAAATCGTGAGATGTGCTTTAAAAGACAGTGTTTCCATATATTTTCAGAAGGGATATTCAGACAGGAGATTTCACAAACAGGAAGGAGATATCAGCTTCGATGAGAAAAGAGAACAGATGGACAGGCTACGATGAGAAGCAGATCAAAGACCTGAATGCGCTTGCGGAGGATTACAAGGATTTTCTAAATCATGTAAAGACGGAGCGTGAAGCGGTAGAAGAGGTTACAAAGCGTGCGGAAAAGGCAGGATACAGGAATCTGGCCGATGTGATCGCGAAGGGCGAGAGCCTGAAGAGCGGTGACAAGGTTTACGCAGTGTGGATGAAGAAGACGATGGCACTGTTCACGGTCGGTACGGAGCCGATCGAGAAGGGTCTCCGGATCCTGGGTGCGCATATCGATTCCCCGCGCCTTGATCTCAAGCAGGTCCCGCTGTATGAGAATACAGAAATGGCATTTCTGGACACGCACTATTACGGCGGCATCAAGAAGTATCAGTGGACGACCATTCCGCTCGCGATCCACGGTGTCATTGCTAAAAAGGATGGTTCTACCGTGAATGTCAGGATCGGTGAGGATGATGAGGATCCGGTTTTCTGCGTGACAGATCTTCTGATTCACCTTTCGAAGGATCAGATGGCGAAGACGCTGGGAGATGCCATCACAGGAGAAAACCTTGACGTGCTCGCAGGCTCCAGACCGCTGAAGCTGGAAGATGACGCGAAGGACAAGAAGGATCCGGTCAAGCAGAATATCCTGGCGATCCTGAAAGAAAAGTATGGTATGGAAGAGGACGATTTCCTCTCCGCAGAGCTGGAGATTGTTCCGGCAGGAAAAGCCCGGGATCTGGGCTTCGACCGCAGCATGATCGCAGCCTACGGGCAGGACGACCGCGTCTGCGCATTTCCCTCTCTGGATGCGCTTCTCAGGGTGGAGAAGCCGGCATATACCACATGCTGCCTGCTGACGGATAAGGAAGAGATCGGATCGGTCGGCGCAACCGGAGCGCAGAGTCATTTCTTCGAGAATACAGTCGCTGAGCTCATGGATCGCTGTGGTCAGTATTCTGACCTTGCACTGCGCAGGGCGCTTTCATCTTCAAAGATGCTGTCATCAGATGTATCGGCAGCTTTCGATCCGTTGTACAGTGAAGCTTATGAGCAGAAGAATTCTGCCTTCTTCGGACACGGGATCGTGTACAACAAGTATACCGGCGCCCGCGGCAAGTCCGGCAGCAATGACGCGAATGCAGAGTATTTTGCATGGGTGCGCCGTGTGATGGACGACGCTAATGTGGCGTTCCAGACCTCCGAACTCGGAAAGGTCGACATCGGCGGCGGCGGAACGATCGCCTATATCAGCGCCCTGTACGGAATGAATGTCGTGGATGCAGGCGTCGCGGTTCTGAACATGCATGCGCCGATGGAGATCACGAGCAAGTCGGATCTGTATGAAGCAAGGAACGCATATGTCGCGTTTCTGGAGGCCGAGGAGTAAAGGCTGTCAAAAGGCTGCGAAGCAGAGGCTTCCAGAAGGCTGCGGAATAGAGGCAGCCGAAAGGCTGTCGAATGAAGGAATAGGAAATACCCGACTCGCTTTGAAGAGATCGGAATTTACAAGCCGCCCGGATCACCGGGCGGCTTTTTACGGGGAAGTGGTGTAACTTGCCTGCTTCTCCACGCCTGTGCCAGCAAATCAGGTTTGTCTCCTCACGGCGATCACCGTGTACAGCGGCACATTGCGAAGTGTCAGGATCAGTTTCTCTCCTTCTCTCTTAGCGATATACTCCTGTTCTCTGCCATCCAGGCGGTACATCTCGATCCTGCCGTCCGGGCAGTCTGTCACCACCACTTCAAGCGCCGGGATCGCTTCTACCTGGTCTGTTTCCTCATTATAATCGTAATTGAGCAGGTGGACATACGCACCGTCTTCTGAATCATATCGATTCATACCGATCCGTCGATCTTTGCAGGACACTGTGCTGACGGGCGCATACATCGCATCAAAGGCGCGCGAAAAATCTTCGAGATCCTCCTCCACGAACCGCACATTCGCCATCTGCCTCAGCTCCTCCGCATGTCCTGTTCTGTCGGAATACCGACCGTAGATCAGAACCGGTGCACCTGTCTTCGCATATGCGTATACTGCCAGTTCTTGTTTCTTCGTCATGTCATGGCAGTCCGGGATTACCAGCATGCGATACCCGACCAGCGCGTCCTTCGCAAAATCATCAGGCCTGAGCACGCCATCCGGCATCATGACAACGTCATACAGCGCATTTTCGGCGCTCATGTGACGGATCACATCCCAGAACGGCATGGGCACATCGGAATTGCCCCAGTCGGTGGTCATCACATCCAGCTTCACCTTGTTCGCCTCTTCCGCATCCCCGTTGGCACTTCCTCCACGGTGCGCGTCTCTCCAGTAATTGCTACCATAGGAATACAACACAGCGGCGCCCTTCATCTTCCCGCGCGGGAAACAATCCTCATGGTCATAAAGGAAATCCTGCACCTGCGTCGTCACACTGCGCGGCGGCCAGAACGCATCCCGGATCGTGTTGCCCATCCATGCACCATACGGCACCGACATGTTGCAGCCATACACGGAAGCCTCCAGCAGATACAGCCGGTACAGATCTCTTGCCTTCCCCTGGTCCAGAAGCTCCAGCAGGGAGGGAATGATGCCGCCGTACGGATTCTCAGCCACGATGACCGGTTTCCCTTCGGCAAATCCAGCACTGTAACGGAAGAAGAACGGCTGACGGAACAGGGTGTGTTCCATCTCCGTGATGATGATATCCGCCTTCGGCACGATAGGATGATACGCCGGCTGCAGGTTGTAGAAATTGCCCGACACGGGCAGGTCAATCCCCCGCGTCTTCTTCGCGTAATCCTTCGCGAAGTCCACCAGCTCACTGAAATACTTCCGCACCTCGCAAACCTGGAACTCCCAGTAATCCTTGAAGAAAGGCGCTTCCTGCACATCCTTCCCATCATTTGCCGAGCGTGAATCCTCCGCGTTCCCGGCGTCATAATAATCCGCCGGCAGAAAATCCTCCGTGCTCCCGGCATCATAAAAATCCGCTGTCAGAGAACCGGCTTCATGAGAGTTCACTCCGTCTTCAGAGCGCACGTCTTCCGGCCTGTAGGCCCCTCTCTTTGCACCCGGCTGCTTCCCTCTCGGAAATACATATCCGCCCTTCAGCAGGAATTCCTTGTAATTAAAATGCGCTACGTCGATGCCGTCCCACTCGGCGGAGAGTTCTCCTGCCGCTTTCTTCTGCACCAGGTACTCCGTGAATTCCCGCACACAGTCACGGCAGAAGCAGCCGCCCGACCCGATCGCCGTCATGGGAAGCTCACACTCGTCAAGCTGGATTCCCTGCACACCCGCATCGATCTGGATTTTGATAATCTTCTTCAGGTAATCCCGCCAGACCGGGTTGTTCCGGCACATCTGGTACGCGGTCTGCTTCCTGCCCTTCACCTCTACCCACTCCGCATGGATGGGTACACCGTGATAATCACGGGCACAGCACTCCTCACGGATATCGGTCACGGTCTCGCCTGCAGAATTCACGATCCCGTCCGGATAATAATCCTTCAGACTTGTCCGAAACGCATTCGAATACTTATCCTGCGTAAATTCACGCAAACCATACCAGTCATGGTCCTGCTCCTCCGCATGCTCATTTAACCGAAGAAGACGGCCCTCGGCGTCAAACACCGCCGGGAATTCCCAGCCCTGCACCTCAAACACGATGCCGAACAGCTTAATCCCCAGCTTCTGACATTCCGCCGCAAACTCACTGTCGTTCATGTGTCCGTAAATCCGCAGCCTCGGCGGCACTTCCCCGAAGGCTTCCTCCTCCAGATACGGCAGGCTGATGCTGCCGCCGCCCATGCCGGCCCAGACCAGCACCGTTCCATGATAGCGCTTCAGGTCATCCCGCATCCGAATGTCGCGCAGCGGCAGACTGGGATGATAACAAAACTCATGCTTACGCCAGCCATCAAAGTAAATCCCACGTTCCATACAACTGTCCCTCTCTGCATCTGGTAAAGATGTCAAAAGTCACACTGATACCTTCATTACACAGGCACCAACTTGTTCTGTCAAGTCAGATATGATGAAAAGATCGTGCAAATCTGTTGAAGTGTACTTCCAAAAAACGATGGCCGGCATATGCCGGCCATCGCCTGGAAAATCTGTTGTGAATCATACCCCTTCCGCAGGTCTTCATTCTTATTGAAATGACATCTGCCAGGTTATGATCTCAAGTCTGTACTGCTTACTTCTTAATCTTAATCTTCTTCGTCTTGCTCCACCCGGAATAGCCATCCGCTGCCACATAACGGATTCGTACATAGTAAGTGGTCTTCTTCTTCAGTCCCTTCAACACATACTTTGCCTTTGTCTTTCCAACAGTCAGGGACTTCAAATTGGTCTTGAAAGCAGAGTCTGTGCTGTACTGGATCTGAATCTTCTTGATCTTCTTATAAAGCGTCTTCTGTTTCTTTGTTTTTTTCTTAAGCTTCTTCCAGGTAACGGTAGCTTTTCCTTTGCCCTTTGCTTTCGCCTTGGACAGAGAAGGCTTTTGGGAGATGGTGATCTTCTCCTTCTTCACCTTTGCTGCTTCCTTCGCTTTGGTTACTGTAGAGGAGGCAGTATTTACTTTACTCTTCATAGACGCCGTATCCACACCGGCAGCCTTCGCTGCTGCGATTGCCTTGTTCGCTTCAGTAATTGCGTCCTGAGCAGCCTTCAGATTTGCTTCTGTTGGGTTTTTCTTCGCGGTATCCGCTGCAGCCGCTGCCTTTGCTACAGCTTCTTCCGCAGCCTTCTTCGCTGAGGTCTTCTTCGCTTCCGCTTCTGCAGCGGCTTTTGCTTTTGCTGCGGCTTCTGCCTTTGCTGCAGCTTCTGCTTTCCTCTTCGCTTCCGCTTCTGCTGCGGCCTTTGCCGCCGCCTGGTCAGCCTCGTTCTTATTACCAGCCTGTGGCGGAACTATTGTATCTTTCTCTGTGATCTCCCTGCTTCCGGCAGCATCCGCAAACAGCTTACCGCATGTGGAGCACTTGTAGTGTTGAATATTTCCACTCGCACTCGTTGTTGCAGCTTTAGCTGCAATCATCACCAGCCTGTGTCCTGCAGCCGGGATCGCTTCAGATTCTGTCCTGTGGCAGCCATTGCATATTCTGGACCGGGCTCCAGCTGTTGTACAACCAGCAGGTGTAACTACTCTCCAACCACTCCAGGTATGAACACCCGGATCAATCGGAAGGCTCTCATACTTTTCAGCATCACAATCTTCATTGCTGCAGATATACCTGACTTCACCCTCAGATGAACAGGTCGCCGGGGTAGTAATCCTATCCATGACCCAGACATGCGCACCCGTATTTGGAATTCTTTCAGAAAACGTAGCATCGCAATGCTTGCAGGAATAAACCTTTGATCCATCTATTCCGCATCCAGGTTCGGTTACCACCGGATGTTCCAGATCCCACTCATGGGCACCAGGCGCAGGAATTCGTACAATCTGCGTGATACCACATACCGAACACTTCTGTGTCTTCTGGCCATCCTCAAGGCAGGTCATTTCCCGTGCATTAGTATCCTCCTGTGCCGGTACATCCTCCCAGCTATGGTTCTCGGTCTTAGGAATCGGAACAAAATAGGTGTCATTGCAGACGCTGCAGGTATATGTCCTTTGGCCCTCTTCCTTACAAGTCGGTGCAAGAGTAGTTTTTTCCTGATAATTATGATTCCCGGTCTTTGGTAGTATTTCCGTATACTCCTTATCACAGCCATCATCTGTACAACGGTATAGAATATAACCATCCTCTCCGCAGGTTGCGTCTTCTCGTCCTGCCTGCTCATAATGATGCCCTGTTGCCGGAATCACTTCGGTGCGTATCTCGTTACAATCAAGACAAGTGTAAGTGCGCACGCCGTCCGTTTCTGCTGTTGCGTCGGTCGTAACTTCACCTGCATTCCATCTGTGCTCTGTTTTCTGCTTAATCTCTTCTGTATAGGTTGCATCACATACCTGGCAGGTATAAGTCTTAACACCCGGAGATATGCAGGTAGCTTCTGTTGTCACCACACCTGCATTCCAGCTATGCTCAGACTGTTTTTCAATCACCTCTTTTTTGGTTTCATTACAAACCGTGCAGGTGAAAACGATCTCTCCTTCCTCCTTGCAGGAAGACTCCTTTGTTACTTCTCCATCATTCCAGACATGCATACCCACTTTGGGCGTCTCAGAATAGCTTTTTCCTCCGCAGATGGTGCATGTATACTCAATTTCGCCTGTCTGCCCGCAGTTTGCTTCCCGAATCACCGTACCATCGTCCCAGATATGATTACACTGCTGCTCGTAGAGTTCGAACCATACGGTCACATGATTGTTATACCTATCCCATACTACGCACTTGTAATTTGACGCCTTTGCCGGAACTGAAAGGACAGCATCGGTCTCATCATCTATCAGTTCATACCACGAGTCATCGTCATCATCATCATACTCTTCGCGATACCATAGATAACGGATCCCTTCCTTATCATCTGCAGAAGCAATCACTTTAAGATCAACATCCGGGCCGCCAACTATCACTGCTATCGATCTCTCTACATCATTGTTCGCCCCTTCCGGATAAGCATTCAGATGATTCTCAACAACTTTCATTGCAGTGATGGTATATGCAGCGCTTCCTGATGAAGGTATTTCATGATCGTACAAACAAGTCCGAATATAGTAGGTTTGTCCCCCTGTCAGCTCTGTTTCCAGAGTAAAGTTTCTGTCATCCCCGTCATCATTTTCAGCAATTCTCGCTCCGGCTGCACCCAAAAGCTCTCCATAAGTATCCTCATCACCCTCCGAATAGATCCTGTAAAGACCACTCTGTTTCGGAATGAAATAATAAATCTTTTCATTGACGTCTTTTGTTAATTCAACAGTAACCGGAGTCCCTTCCGTCAATTCATCTGCGCCATCCAGTTCTGCCTGAGATATTAGTTCAAAGAAAACGTATTGACCATTTCCGTATCCATCCTGT
>CAMIVF010000079.1 GCA_946401715.1 uncultured Clostridia bacterium
TCGGCTGTTCAAACGGGTTCTTTCCGCTGTTGGAATGGTTGCAGTCTACAACCAGCGCCGGATTCTGCAGATCCCATTTATCGTAAAGATCCGCCAGATACAACAGTGTATCATAATGGTAATTCGGATGCGTCACACCCTGCCGGTTGACATAGCCCCTAAGGATCGCATGAGCGTATGGATTGCCGCCCGAATGGCCCTCCCAGCCACGGTAAATGAAATCATGCTGATGCTGCGCCGCCATGATGGCATTCATCATCACCGTCAGATCACCGCTGGTCGGGTTCTTCATGCCTACCGGACAATCGATTGCGCTTGCTGTCAGGCGATGCTGCTGGTCTTCCACGCTTCGGGCGCCGACAGCGACATATCCAAGCAGATCGTCCAGGTACTTGTGATTCTCCGGATACAGCATTTCATCCGCACAGATCAGGCCGGTCTCACTGACTGCACGTATATGAAGCTCTCTTGTGGCTATAATGCCTTTGAAGAGATCCGAGCCGGAATCCGGATCGGGCTGGTGGACCAGGCCCTTATAACCATCCCCTGTTGTTCTGGGTTTGTTCGTATAGATCCTCGGGATAATCATGATCCTGTCTTTGACCTGTTCCTGTATGGGAGCAAGCCGGGAAACGTAGTCTATCACACTGTCTTCCCGGTCTGCGGAACAGGGACCGATGATGAGCACAATTTTATCGCTCTTTCCTGCAAAAATCGCTTTCAGTTCTGCTGTTTTTTTCTCCACCGTCTCTGCCACGCCGACGGTCAGCGGGTACATCTCCTTCGTCTCCATGGGGATGGGAAGCTTGCGTTTGAATTCCATGTTCATAATCATTCCTCGTTTCTGCACGGATTACGCCGGCATAAAGTACAAATGTTCGCAATTGTCCCGTCAGATGCTTTCTCCGCCCTGCTGTGCATTCACAGCCGCGGTATAGTGGCCGACGACTTTGGCCATGGGACAGCTTCCTTTCAGCGCGCCGATCATCCGCCGCCCTTTTTCGGAAGTGTCGTCCCCCTCCACTTCGGCATAAAAATAGTAATGCCAGGGAAGTTCTTTCATAGGCCGGGACCGTAGTACCCGCATGTTAAAATCGTATGCGCTGATAATATTGATGGCCTTTGCCAGGCCTCCGACTTCATCTTTGACCGTAAATAAGAGCAGAAATGCACTCCCTCTTTTTTTCTCCGGAGCCCGGCTTTCCACCCTCGAAAATACCGCGAAACGTGTCGTGTTGGTCTTGCTTTCGTTGATATCATGATCCAGTACGCGGAGGCCATACAGGTCGGCTGTTTCCCGACTTGCGATCGCAGCCATATGAACGTCTCCCTGTTCTGCCACTTTTTGGGCAGCCATTGCGGTGTTGGCCGCGCTGATCGTTTCGAAACCATGCTCCTGTATGTAATCCCGGCACTGTGCCAGAGCCTGCGGATGACTGATCACCCTTTGTATATCCTCAAAATGCGCACCGGGTACACCCAGCAGGCTATGGACAACGGAAAGGTCGTAGACCCCGTTTACACAGAGGCTTCCGGAAAACATCAGGTCAATGACCTGGCCTACTTCCCCCGCATAACTGTTCTCGATGGGAAGGACGGCAGCGTCGCAGTCTCCCCGGGCGACAGACTCATAAGCTGCCTCGAAAGAAGTATACGGCACCATGGTCCCATCCGGAAAAATACGCTCTGCCGCAATACAGGCGAATGCCCCTTCCACCCCGCAGTAAGCGATCTGAACACCGCTCATCAGACGGTGCTGCCAGCGCTTGCTGACATCCATGGTGTTCTGCAGGAATTGAATGTAGAATGACCGCATCGCCTCATCGCCGATCCGGCTGCCGTGCGATTCGATGACCCTGACTTCCTGTTCCCGGTCTTCGATCGGGAGTCCGCGTTCCCGCTTATATTCGGCAATCTCCCGGGCGGCCTCCATGCGCCGGATAAACAATTCCGCCATCTCTGTATCAAGCAGACTGATCTGTTCTCGTGCTTCTTTCAGATTCATCCTCTTCCTCCAGTCTCCTTCGTGTACTGCATCCCGCAGCGAATGAATGACTCCATTTTATCCAGTGTATATTCGCGGATCACACAGCGGCCGATCTCTTCCGGAATGATCAGATTAATCCTGTCCCCATGTCTCTTTTTGTCGGAAAGCATCCACTGATATAATTCTTCGAAAGGATCCTCAAGCCGGACCGGCAGGTCGAACTGCATAAGCACATCAACGATCCCGGCGGCACATTCCCTGCTGCAGGTTCCGTCCGCTGCCGCAGCGCGGGCGATCTCCGCCATGCCCATCGCGACCGCACGTCCATGCGACAGCCGATAGCCGCTCAGCTTTTCGGCGGCGTGCGCCAGGGTATGCCCCAGATTCAGAATCTGCCGCCGTCCCCGGTCAAACTCGTCCTCTGCCACCGCGTCCCGTTTCATTTCGATACAGCGGGCAACAACGTATTCGCGGTCAAATCCGGTTCCCCTTTCCTTCAGATGCCCGAACAGCTCTTTGTCTCCGAGAATACCGTATTTGATCACTTCGGCACAGCCGTCCGTAAAGATCTCCGCAGGAAGGGTATCCAGCGTCCCAATATCGCAGAGCACCAGCGCTGGCTGGTAAAAGGCTCCGGCCAGGTTCTTGCCCGCAGGAAGATCTATGGCCGTCTTGCCTCCTACGGAAGAATCCACCTGGGCCAGCAGGGTCGTCGGGATCTGAATGAAACGGATCCCCCTGAGATAGGCCGCCGCTGCAAACCCTGCCAGGTCTCCCACGACGCCGCCTCCGAGCGCCGCGATCAGGTCGCTGCGGGTGAAATGCTCCTCTGCCAGAAACTCCAGTATCTTAAGAAAGTTTTCTCCGTTTTTAGAAGCTTCACCGTGCGGCAGCACGAAAGTACAGACATCAAGGCCTGCTCCCCGGATGCTTTCCCTTACCGTATCTCCATACAGTCCGTCCACCGTGTCGTCAGTGATCAC
Organism: uncultured Clostridia bacterium; assembly: GCA_946401715.1. Classification (GTDB taxonomy): domain Bacteria; phylum Bacillota; class Clostridia; order Lachnospirales; family Lachnospiraceae; genus Porcincola. The sequence goes on from CAMIVF010000079.1 coordinate 2,971, forward strand.
CGCAGTTTTCCCGGCTGCCGGCGCATACTTCCTGATATACTCCCCTGTTTCTTTCAGCAGGCAGCTGTCCACGATGACGGGATAGGGAGAAGAAGTGTTAACGTTAATCATTTTCATAAGATGTTCGTCTCCTTACATACAAAAAGAGCTGCACTGGTATTTACAGTGCAGCTCAGGTCTATCTTATGGTCTGTCTTGAATACAATCCATATATATTCCGTTTATGTGCATTGCAAATACCTTTTACTTTTTCTCGCAAAAAAGTAAAAGTAAAATGCGAATGCGTTGTAAACGGAAACAGTCTTCATCAGTAACTCCTTTATCATAAATTGTGAGAAGCATATCACTATAGTCATTTTTTGTCAAGAAAAAATATTCTGGATAAGCAAATGGGATCACTAAACGATCAGCATATATTTCTATTCGCGAATCGCATTTTTCATCGACTTTACATAATCCCCGATCCGTTCCGGCGCGTCTGTCCCGTGCGCGTCCAGCAGCTTGATAATGGCCGAGCCCACGATGGCGCCATCCGAAAGACCTGCCATTTTTTTCGCCTGTTCCGGCGTGGAAATTCCAAAGCCGACGGCACAGGGGATATTCGTATTCTCCCTGACTACTTTTATGATAGATTCCAGATCTGTAGTAATATCGCTTCTGGTTCCCGTCACGCCAAGGCTGGATACAATATAAAGAAATCCTTCCGCCTCCTTCGCAATCATGGAAATACGGTCTTCGGATGTTGGCGCTATCATGGAGATCAAATCCACACCGTATCTGTGACAGATCGGAAGAAATTCATCCTTTTCCTCAAAAGGAATATCCGGCAGGATCAAGCCATCGATTCCGCTCTTATGACAAGCAGCGATGAACTTCTCAGCTCCATACGAAAAAACCACGTTGGCATAAGTCATAAAGACCATTGGTATCGCGACATCCTTCCTGAGAGAACGCACCATCTCAAAGATATGATCCGTACGGACGCCGCCGCGAAGCGCTCTGACATTGGCACCCTGAATCACCGGGCCCTCCGCCGTCGGATCGGAAAACGGGATTCCCAGCTCGATCAGATCCGCCCCGTTTTCAACCATTTTTCTGACCGTCGCTTCTGTTGTCTTAAGGTCAGGATCTCCGCAGGTAATGAAAGGAATAAATGCCTTTCCGGCCGCAAACGCTTTTCCGATATTACTCATGTATGTCCTCCCCTCTGTAACGCGCGATCGCGGCGCAGTCTTTATCGCCTCTTCCCGAAACCGTAATTACGATGACCTGATCACTGTTCATATTCGGTGCAAGTTTCAAGGCATACGCCACCGCGTGTGCCGATTCGATGGCCGGGATAATACCCTCTGTCCTGGCAAGGTACTCGAAGGCGCGCACTGCTTCTTCATCCGTCACAGGGACATATTCCGCGCGTCCGATATCATGAAGGTAAGCATGCTCCGGACCGATGCCCGGGTAATCAAGACCTGCCGAAATCGAATAGACCGGCGCGATCTGGCCGTCGCTGTCCTGGCAGAAATAAGACTTCATTCCGTGGAAGATCCCCAGCCTTCCGGTAGCGATCGTAGCAGCCGTCTCTAAGGTATCTACGCCTCTGCCCGCCGCTTCGCAGCCGATCAGGCGGACAGCTTCATCCTTTATAAAGTGGTAAAAGCTGCCGATGGCGTTGGAGCCTCCGCCGACACAGGCCAGGACGGCATCCGGCAGTCGCCCTTCTTTTTCCAGGATCTGCTCCCTGATCTCCCGGGATATGACGGCCTGAAAATCCCGGACGATGGTCGGAAAGGGGTGGGGTCCCATGACAGATCCCAGGCAGTAATGGGTGTCCCTGATCCGGGATGTCCATTCCCGCATCGCTTCCGAGACCGCGTCCTTCAGTGTAGCTGTTCCTGTCCTGACCGGGATCACTTCCGCACCCAGGAGTCGCATGCGGTATACATTCAGTGCCTGGCGGATCGTGTCCTCCTCGCCCATGAATACCACGCACTCCATATCCATCAGCGCGGCAGCCGTGGCTGTCGCCACACCATGCTGTCCCGCGCCGGTTTCCGCAATAAGCCGGGTCTTTCCCATCTTTTTTGCCAGCAGCGCCTGGCCCAGCACGTTGTTGATCTTATGTGCGCCGGTATGGTTCAGGTCTTCGCGCTTCAAATAAATCTTTGCGCCGCCCAGATCCCGGGTCATTTTGTCTGCGTAATACAGCCTGGATGGCCTTCCGGCGTACTCATTAAATAATTTCCCCAGTTCCCTTTTAAATTCCGGGTCCTCCTTGTAATGATTGTAGGCTTTTTCCAACTCAATCACCGCATTCATCAATGTTTCCGGTATGTACTGGCCCCCGTGAATACCGAATCTTCCTCTGCTCATAAGCACTCCTTTTCTCTTTTCACGACAGTTCTTTTTCCATGGGCTGCCCGTACTGCAGCCAGAATTTTAGCCTTGTTTTTCATGCGGCTTTGTTCTACCCCCGAAGAAAGATCAACTGCCAGGGGATGCAGCTTTGAAACGGCCTCTGAGATATTTTCCGGTGTCAGGCCTCCCGCAAGAATAAAAGGGCGGGAAAACTCTACTGCCTTAGACCAGTCAAATGCCTGCCCGGTTCCATACCCGTTATCCAAGAGTACAACGTCCGCGCTGCTCTCCATTGCTGCAGCCAGATCAGCATCGTTCCTGATTCGGAACGCCTTCCATATCACCAGCCCGGTCTGTTCTCTAAGATGGCTTATATACCGGTTATCCTCGGTTCCGTGAAGCTGAAGGATCTGCGGATGCACCGCAGCTGCCGTGCGGATAACGGTTTCCAGTGGCTGATCCACAAATACTGTGACCGGCCGGATCTCCGGCCTTAAACGGCTGACCAGACGCTTTGCCTCCGAAACCTGGAGGTTGCGGTGACTTTTCGGAAAATGCAGGATAAATCCCGCATAGTCCGGCATAGCCTCATTGACGTATTGGATATCCTGCTCCCGAAACAGTCCGCAGATCTTTATCTTTGTCACCTTGCCGCCTCCCTGAATGCCTGAAGCTGCAGTCCCTTATTTTCAGCGCGCATCAGAACTTCTCCCATCAGAATTGCGTCAGCGCCTGCCAGAGAAAGGGCACGGACATCCTCTGCCGACTGCACGCCGCTTTCCGCCACGTAGACGGCATCCTTCGGAATCATATCCCGAAGGCGCGAGGCGGTTCCCAGATCTACAGAAAAATCCTTCAGGTTGCGGTTGTTGACCCCGATTATTTCCGCGCCGGCGATAAGTGCCGTCCGGATTTCCGCTTCATCATGTGCCTCTACCAAGGCGGAGAGCCCCAGATCCCTGCAGATTCTTAAGTATCGATGCATCGTCTCCGTATCCAATATTGCGCAGATCAGTAAGATCGCATCCGCGTCCAGGCATCTGGCCTGCCAGATCTGGTATTCATCCACCACAAAATCCTTCCGGAGCATAGGGGTGTGTATCTTCGCTCGGATGTTTCGGAAGATGTCATCCGATCCCAGAAACCACCTTGGTTCCGTGAGAACGGACACGGCATCTGCCTGTGCCGCTTCATATTCTGCCGCAATCTTCCCGTAATCAAATACCGGATCAATCAGTCCTTTGGAAGGGGATGCTTTTTTTACCTCACAGATAAAGCTCATTCCCGGCCCGGCTAATGCCTGATAAAATGCCCTGCCATTCCCGGTGCCAAGTGCAAGAGCACGCTCCTTCATTTCCCCGAGAGAGATCAGCTGCTGCTCCTCAGCAACCCGTCTTTTGGTATACTGCGCGATCGTATCCAGTATCGTCATGTCTGCACCTCCTGTAACTGCGCAGTCTGTTCATTCATTTTCAGGCCTGTTGCTGACCTCGATCAGCTTTTCCAGCGTCTCCATGGCCTTCCCGCTGTCGATCAGACGTGCCGCGAGAGCAACGCCGTCCTGCATCGTATCCGCTTTTCCGCCGATATAAAGGCTGGCGCCGGCATTGAGGAGGACTGCATCCCGTTTCGGCCCGGCTTCTTCCCCTCGCAGAATCGCTTTGGTGATTTTTGCGTTTTCTTCCGGCGTACCGCCTCTCAGATCCTCCTTTGCGCAGCGTACGAGGCCAAAGTCCTCCGGTTTTATAACGCATGTCCGATACCAGCCGTCCCTGATTTCACAGATGGTGGTTGGTGCGCTCATGGAGATTTCGTCCAGCTTATCCTGGCCGTAGACCACCATGCCCCGTTTTACGCCAAGACTCACCAACACACTGGCAAGGGGTTCCACAAGATAGTCATCATATACGCCCAAAAGCTGCATGGAAGGTGTTCCCGGATTGGTAAGGGGACCCAGAATATTGAATACCGTGCGGAAGCCCAGCTCTTTCCGGATCGGCCCGACATATTTCATGGAAGTGTGATATTTCTGCGCAAAGAAGAAACACATGCCGGCTTCCTTCAGGAGCTCTATGCAGCGGGCCGGGCTCTGCTGGATATTCACGCCCAGCGCCTCCAGGCAGTCCGCCGTTCCGCACTGGGAAGAAGCGGCGCGATTCCCATGCTTTCCGACCTTCATTCCTCCGGCCGCCGCAACCAAGGCTGAGGTGGTAGAGATATTGAAACTGCGGGCATTGTCCCCGCCGGTACCTACGATCTCAAAAAGCTCCATGCCTGTATCCACCTTTGTCGCATGCGCGCGCATGGCAGCCGCACAGCCCGCGATTTCATCCGTCGTCTCCGCCCTGGCGCTTTTGGTGGAAAGCGCTGCCAGAAATGCGGCATTCTGCGTCGCGGTAGTTTCGCCGCTCATGATTTCGTTCATCACAGTATAGGCTTCCTCAAAGCTAAGGTCACCTTTGTTCACGATTTTTACGATCGCTTCCCTGATCATGGATATTTCCTCCTTTATTAAGACTCGGTTAAGAAGTTCTCAAGCATCTTTCTTCCATCTGGTGTGAGGATCGATTCCGGATGAAACTGTACGCCGTAGACCGGATACTGCCTGTGCCGGACAGCCATAATCTCCCCGTCTTCCGTGACAGCCGTGACCTTCAGTTCTTCCGGGAGAGAGGAGGGATCTGCTGCTAGGGAATGATATCTGCCTACAACTGCCTTTTCAGGACAATCGCGAAAAATTATGCAGTCCCTGTCAAAGACGGCTATCGACTGTTTTCCATGCATAAGTCTCCGGGCATAGGTAATCCTTGCGCCGAAAGCAGTACAAATCGCCTGATGCCCCAGGCAGACCCCAAGCAGTGGAACCGTTTCCCCAAGCTCCCTGACAACATCCACAATGATTCCCGCATTCTCCGGTCTTCCCGGTCCTGGTGAGAGAACAATCCTGTCCGGATGCATTTGCCGGATTTCCTCCACTGTCATCTGATCATTGCGGATGACTCTGATATCCGGGCGGTATTCCCCAATCAGCTGATACAGGTTATAGGAAAAGCTGTCATAATTATCAATCAGAAGAACCATCACTCCACCTCCCCCGCAAGTTCCAGTGCCCTTACTACGGCCTTTGCCTTGTTGACGCATTCCTCAAATTCCTTTTCAGGGACGGAATCTGCCACAATTCCGGCTCCGCTCCGCACAAAAACCTTTCTGTTTTTTTTATAGGCGATGCGTATAGCAATGCAGGTATCCATGTTGCCGGTAAAACCAATATACCCGATTGCCCCGCCGTAAATACCGCGCTTATTATTCTCCAACTCAGCAATCAACTGGCACGCACGGATTTTCGGAGCTCCGGAAAGTGTCCCTGCAGGAAGAACTGCATCGATCGCATCTAACGCATCTTTATCCGCTCTGATTTCCCCGGACACGGTTGACCCGATATGCATCACATGGGAAAACCGTTCTATGGAATACAGGTTTTCCACTTTTACGCTTCCAAACCTGCTGATTTTTCCTAGATCATTTCTTCCCAGATCAACCAGCATGTTGTGTTCAGCCAGCTCTTTTTCATCTGAAAGCAGTTCTTCCTCAAGACGTTTGTCTTCCTCTGTTGTATTTCCCCTCGGTCTGGTTCCCGCCAGAGGAAATGTATGCAGAATACCGTTATCAAGTTTTACCAGAGTTTCCGGTGACGCTCCCGCAACTTCCACATCAGTCCCTGAAAAATAGAACATATAGGGTGACGGATTGATCGTCCGAAGCATTCGGTAAGTGTTCAGAAGGCTTCCCTCAAAAGGCGCCGACAGGCAATTGGAAAGGACGATCTGAAAAATGTCTCCTTCATAGATATGGCGTTTTGCCGCATCAACCATGGCGCAGAACTGTTCTTTCTCAAACAGCGGCGTTACAGGCCCCTTCAACTTTCCCGGAATCTCAATCGCTTTTGCCCCGCTGTGGAGAAGCTGTATCATTTCCCTGAGTGTGCTGTCCGCCTTCTTATAGCTTTCATCGACATCATCAACATCCAGACGTATGTTGGAAATCAGAATAATTTT